>CAZKMS010000174.1:1042-10380 GCA_964553805.1 uncultured Verrucomicrobiaceae bacterium | reverse complement strand
CACCAGCTGGCCCGGCCAGGCACCGCAGATCGTCGAGAACCAGGTCACTTACCCGCTGGCGACGACGATGATGTCAGTGCCCGGCGCGAAGACGGTGCGTGGCTTCTCGTTCTTCGGCGATAGCTTCGTCTATGTGCTGTTCGAGGACGGCACCGATCTGTACTGGGCGCGCTCGCGCGTGCTCGAGTACCTGAACCAGGTGCAGGGTCGGCTGCCGGTTGGTGCGAAGACCGCGCTCGGCCCCGATGCCACCGGTGTCGGCTGGATCTTCCAGTACGCGCTGGTCGACCGCACGGGTCGCAATGACCTGTCGCAGCTGCGCGCGCTACAGGACTGGTTCCTGAAGTACGAGTTGAAGAGCCTGCCCGACGTGGCCGAGGTGGCCAGCGTGGGCGGCATGGTGCGCCAGTACCAGGTGGTGCTCGACCCGAACAAACTGGTCGCGTACGGCATCACCCACGAGCAGGTGCGCAGCGCGCTGACGGCCGGCAACCAAGAGAGCGGCGGCTCGGTACTCGAGCTGGCTGAAGTCGAATACATGGTGCGCGCCAGCGGCTACCTGAAGACGCTGGACGACTTCCGCAACATCCCGCTGGCCGCGCGGGGCGGCATTCCCGTGCGCCTGGCTGAGGTGGCGACGATCCAGGTGGGCCCGGAGATGCGCCGCGGCATCGCCGAGCTCGACGGCGAGGGCGAGGTGGCCGGCGGCGTGGTCGTGCTGCGCTCGGGCAAGAACGCGCAGGCGGCAATCCAGGCGGTGAAGGTGCGCCTGGCCGAGCTGCAGCCCAGCCTGCCGCAGGGTGTACAGATCGTCACCACCTACGACCGCAGCGCACTGATCGGCCGCGCGATCCTCAACCTGTCGTTCAAGCTGCTCGAGGAGTTCATCGTCGTCGCACTGGTTTGCGTGCTCTTCCTGTGGCACCTGCGTTCGGCCGCGGTGGCCATCATCGCGCTGCCGCTGGGCGTGATGCTCGCGTTCCTGGTAATGCGCTGGCAGGGCATCAACGCCAACATCATGTCGCTGGGCGGCATCGCCATCGCCATCGGCGCGATGATCGACGCCGCGGTGGTGATGATCGAGAACGCGCACAAGAAGATCGAGGCTTGGCAGCACGCGCATCCGGAGCGCCAACTCGACGGCGAGGAGCGCTGGCAGGTGGTCACCGACGCGGCGGTCGAAGTCGGGCCGGCGCTGTTCTTCTCGCTGCTGATCATCACGCTGTCCTTCATCCCGGTGTTCACGCTGCAGGCGCAGGAGGGGCGGCTGTTCGGCCCGCTGGCCTTCACCAAAACCTATGCGATGGCGGCGGCCGCCGCGCTGTCGGTGACGCTGATCCCGGTGCTGATGGGCTACTGGATCCGCGGGCGCATCCCGGACGAGCGGCGCAACCCGATCACGCGCGCGCTGATCGCCGTCTACCGGCCGGCACTGGACTGGGTGTTGCGCTGGCCGAGGGCGACCCTCGGCATTGCGCTGGTGGCGCTGGCCACCACCGCCTGGCCGCTGATGCGTCTGGGCGGTGAGTTCCTGCCGATGCTCGACGAGGGCGACCTGTTGTACATGCCGTCGGCGCTGCCGGGGCTGTCGGCGCAGAAGGCGGCCGAACTGCTGCAGTTGACCAACCGAATGATCAAGACCGTGCCCGAAGTGGACCGGGTGTTCGGCAAGGCCGGCCGCGCGGAGACCGCTACCGACCCGGCGCCGTTGGAGATGTTCGAAACGACGATCCAGCTCAAACCCCGCGAGCAGTGGCGCGCCGGTTTGACGCCGCAGCAGCTGATCGAGGACCTGGACCGCGCGGTGCAGGTGCCGGGGTTGTCCAACATCTGGGTGCCGCCGATCCGCAACCGCATCGACATGCTCGCCACCGGCATCAAGAGCCCCATTGGCGTCAAGGTAAGCGGCGCCGATCTGGCAGCGATCGACCGCGTCGCGTTGCGCATAGAGCAGGTCGCCAAGCGCGTGCCGGGTGTGTCTTCGGCGCTGGCCGAGCGGCTGACAGGCGGGCGCTATGTCGACGTGACGATCGACCGTGCCGCGGCGGCGCGCTACGGCCTGAACATCACCGACGTGCAATCGGTGGTGGCCGGTGCGATTGGCGGCGAAAACGTCACCGAAACCATCGAGGGCCGGGCGCGCTTTCCGGTGAACCTGCGCTACCCGCGTGAATACCGCGACACGCCGCAACGGCTGGCGGCCCTGCCGGTCCTGACGCCAATGGGCCAGCAGATCACGCTCGGCTCGGTGGCCACGGTGGTCATCAACGATGGCCCGCCGATGCTGAAGAGCGAGAACGCGCGCCCCTCGGGCTGGGTCTACATCGACGTACGCGGCCGCGACCTGGCTTCGGTGGCTGGCGATCTGCGCGCCGCAGTGGCCAAGGAGGTGAAGCTGGAGCCCGGTATGAGCGTCGGCTACTCCGGGCAGTTCGAGTACCTGGAGCGCGCGAACGCGCGGCTGAAGGTGGTGGTGCCGGCCACGTTATTGATCATCTTCGTGCTGCTGTACCTGACCTTCGGCCGTGTCGACGAAGCCGTGCTCATCATGGCCACGCTGCCCTTCGCGCTGATCGGCGGCGTGTGGCTGCTGTACTTGATGGGCTACCAGCTGTCGGTAGCCACCGGCGTGGGCTTCATTGCGCTGGCTGGCGTGGCGGCGGAGTTCGGCGTGGTCATGCTGCTGTACTTGAAGCATGCGCTGCGCGATCGCCTGGCAGCCGGCGCCGAAGCCTCGCGCGAGGTCGTCGACGATGCCGTCCGCGAAGGCGCGGTGCAACGGGTGCGGCCCAAGGCGATGACGGTGGCGGTGATCCTGGCCGGCCTGGTGCCCATCGTCTGGGGCACCGGTACTGGCTCCGAGGTGATGAGCCGCATCGCTGCACCGATGCTCGGCGGCATGGTCACGGCGCCGCTGCTGTCGCTGTTCGTGGTGCCGGCGGTGTATGCGCTGATGCGCCGACCCCGAAAGGCGCACTCATGAACGCTTCGCCGCCCCCGGCCGACCGTGCACGGCGGCGAGATGCGTGTGCCCCGACGACGGGCGGCGGGCTCCATCGGCACTTTCCCGATCGACGCTGAGTTCTTCGAGAATGCCGCAGGGCAGCCCCTTGCGCTCGGAGTTGCAATGCGCTCGAAGTTCGCGCAGCTGCTTCTCGAGCAGCTTCAGCTCTCGCACACGCCGGGCGACATGCTCGATGTGCTCGTCGAGCACCGCATTCACCTCGCCGCAGTCCGCCGCGGGCCGGTCCAGAAAGCGAAGCAGCACTCGCACCTCGTCGAGGCTCATGTCCAGCGACCGGCAGCGGCGAATGAAGGCCAGCCGCCGCACATGCGCCGGGCCGTACTGCCGATAGTTGGAATCCGTACGGGCCGGTTCCGCAACGAGTCGTTCGCGCTCGTAGAAGCGGATCGTCTCCACGGCCGTGTCGGTGGCCGCAGCCAATTCGCCGATCTTCATGAATGCACCTCACCTGCGTCTTTGATTCTCAGGGCTTGCGGACCTTGGCCAGTTCCGCGTCGACCAGCGCCCGCAGTTGCACCGCGCCGAAATCCGTCAGCGGCCGGCCGTTGACGAAGAAGCCGGGTGTCGCCCTCACGCCCAAGGTCTTCATGTCGGCGATGTCCTGCTGCAACGCCGCCGCGATGGCCGGGCTTTCGGCATCGGCTCGTGCCTTGGCCATGTCCAAGCCGGTGTCGGCAATCGACTCCCAGATCAGCTCGGGTTGCGGGTTGCCGTGGGACGCCCAGCGCGGCTGGTCGGCCAGCGCCTGCTCCAGGGCGGGCCAATACTTGCCCTGCAAGCGCGCCGCTTCGAGGATCTTCGCTGCGCGGTCCGAGCCCGGGTGCAACGGCGCATAGCGCACCACCAGCCGCACCTGCCCGAAGCTGGCATTGACGATGCTTTTGACCAGCGGATAGAAGGCGCGGCAGGTTTCGCACGACGGGTCGAA
Organism: uncultured Verrucomicrobiaceae bacterium; assembly: GCA_964553805.1. Taxonomy (GTDB): domain Bacteria; phylum Verrucomicrobiota; class Verrucomicrobiia; order Verrucomicrobiales; family Verrucomicrobiaceae; genus JAGRPD01. The sequence goes on along the minus strand of CAZKMS010000174.1, from coordinate 6,427 downwards.
AAACTCCACGATCGTGACCTCGGCCTGCGGGTTGCCGAACACCGGCGCATGCGCGCGCACCAGCGCATCGCCGCCGGCCTGAACGGCTTGGACGGCCTGTCGCGCAGTCCGGTCGTTGTAGACCACGACACCGGCAACGAATGCCAAGGCGACCACACCGACAGCGCCCACCATCAACCCCCTGCGGTTCATGGACGACTCCTTCGATTCCACAACAACAACACCAGGATCGCCGAGAAGGCGATCAGCGACAACAGCGGGACGGGCACGAAGCCGGCCACCTGCAGGTCGGCATCGGCGCACGACACGCCTTGGCGACAGGGGCTCAGGGCTTCGCTGACCACACCCCAGAAAACAAGACAGTGGTACAGCGCCACCCCCCAGCCGGCCCAGGCTAGCGGCAGGGCATAGCGCGCGCTGCGCACATCGCCGTCAAATAAACCCACGCCCAGCACCAGCACCAGGGGGAACATCGCGATGCGCTGGTACCAGCACAGCACACAAGGGGTCTTGCCCATCACCTCACCCAGGAACAGCGCGCCGGCCGTGGCCGCCAGGGCCACGAGCCAGGCCAGGAACAACGGTGTCGCGGCGTTGCGCGCGAGCGGCAAGGCCTCAGCCACGGCCATCGTCGTCCAGCAGCCGCTTCAGGTCGGCAGGTAAGTCCATGGGCGCAAAGGCGCTGACATTGGAGCGGCCGGTGTTGCCCAGCGGCAACCGGCCGAACAGGTGACCCAGCGGCACCAGCGACAAGCGCAATAGCTGCCCGCGCAGCTCGCGTCCATCGGCCAGCTGCCACGCGGCGCGCAGCATCGTCACATGCACGCGCCAATGGCGGTTGAAGTCGCGCTGGCCCAGCACATGGGCGCGCTCCAGTTGCGTCAGCGCAACCGATGGCTCGCGCCGGGCCAAGCTGGCGTGGGCTGCCGCCATTTCGGCGTCGTAGGCAGCGATACGCGATGAGTCCGGGTTCATGGCCGACATTGGAAACCCTGGAGCCGCTGCAGAGTCAAGCGCCGCGATGCAACGGCCATGACAGGCTGCGCCACTGGCGGTGATGTTCGCCGTCAATCCGCGGCCAGCGCGTCGATGATCGGGCACGCGCCCGTTGCTGATCCGGTTTCACATTCGCGCAACAGCAAAGTCAGCGCCTTGCGCATCGCTTTGAGGTCGACGAGCCGTCTGTCGATGCCCTGGAGCTTGAGCGCGGCGAGTTCGCGCGTTTCGGCACAAGCATGCGCCTCGTCCAGCGTCAGCAGACTGACGATCTCTTCCAGCGTGAAGCCGAGCACCTGCGCCCGCTTGATGAAGCGCAAGCGTCTGACCGCGTCGGCCGTGTAGCGGCGCTGTCCGCTGGATGGCTTGGCCGGTTCAGGCATCAATCCGCGTCGCTGGTAGTAGCGGATGGTCTCGACGTTCACGCCGGCCGCGGCGGCCACACGTCCGATCGTCAGATCGGCCAACGTAGCGGGTGCTTGACTCCGTACCATAGTACGGACTATAGACTGTGGCGAGTCGGGCACATTCAACTCACCCATGTCGAGCTTCAACGCCAATGCTTCGCTCTTCGCCGGAGCGCTGGCCGCCATTGGCGCATCGGTGTGCTGTGTCGGTCCGCTCGTGCTGTTGATGCTGGGCATCGGCGGCGCCTGGATCGCCCATCTGACGGCGTTGGAGCCATTGCGCCCCTGGTTCATCGCGGCAACGCTACTGTTCCTCGGCCTGGCGTTCCGCCGTCTTTTCCTGCAGCAGCAGGTCTGCGTGCCGGGCGCTGCGTGTGCGAAGCCGATCTTGCTGCAGCGTCAGCGATGGATCTTCGCGATCGTCACCTTCGCGCTGCTCGTGCTGTTGCTGGTGCCCTGGCTGGCGCCGTTTTTCCTCTGAGGTGCTTCATGCGCAAGTCACTCGTTTGTCTGGTCCTCGCCATCGAAGCGGTCAGGGCGCTCGCGGCGCCACCGCAGACCGCGGTTCTCGATGTGCAGAACATGAGCTGCAGCTTGTGCCCGGTCACCGTCAAGAAGGCACTGGAGAAAGTGCCCGGGGTGAGCCAGGCGCAGATCGACTTTCAGAAGAAGACGGCGACGGTAACTTTCGACGCCGACAAGGCCACGGCCGCAGGACTGGTCAAAGCCACCACGGAATCCGGCTTTCCGTCGACGGTGCGCAAATGACGGCCGCCGCTGCGCTCGTGCTGGACTCGATCCTGACGTGCCCACGCTGCGGCCACGCCAGGTCCGAGCGCATGCCCACCGACGCCTGCCAGTTCTTCTACGCATGCGAGCGGTGCAACGCCGTGCTTCGGCCGCTGGCCGGTGACTGCTGTGTGTTCTGCTCGTACGGCACGGTCAAGTGCCCGCCGGTGCAGATGCAGCAAGGCTGTTCAGGCTGCGCGGCCTGAGCGCCGACGCTGCCACACGGACCGCCGCTTGCGGCGTTGGGCAGCGCTGCTTTCGCAATCGATGCTTGACTCTGACCCTGCTACAGGGTTTGAAATTCGGGCATGGACATCAGAATCGACACGACGAAGTCCGAAGTCGCTGCAGCGACCTGTTGCAGCGACCCCTGCGGCGAGGCGTCTATCGCAATGCAGGCGCCGTCGGCGGCCAACGGCCGCGACACCGCGCGCTTTCGCATCGCCACGATGGATTGCGCCGCCGAGGAATCGGAGATCCGGCGCGCGCTCGACACGATCGCCGGCATTCGCCATGTGCGCTTCGATCTGGGTCAGCGCCAGCTCGACCTGAGCGGCACGCCCCAGGCCATCGAGCAGGCCGCGACCGCGATGAGGCGCGTTGGCTTCGATCCGCAGCCCTTGGCCAAGGCGGCCTTGCCCGGTGCGGCAACGCCGGGCACAGTGGCCGACGGCGCTGACCCGGCGTCGTTCGGCACCGGCCTGTGGCGGTTGGTGGCGGCGCTGGGGTTGGCCGTGGGCGCCGAAGCGCTGGCCTTCTTTGCCCCGGACCTGCTGCCGTGGCGCATCGCCACAATGGCGCTGGCGCTGGCCGCCATCGCGCTGGCCGGCCTCAGCACCTACAAGAAGGGCTTCGCCGCGCTGCGCGCCGGCCGCCTGAACATCAACGCGCTGATGACCGTCGCCGTGACCGGTGCCTTCGTCATCGGCCAGTGGCCCGAAGCGGCCATGGTGATGGCGCTGTATGCCATCGCCGAGTTGATCGAAGCGCGCGCCGTGGACCGTGCCCGCAACGCCATCCGCAGCCTGCTTGCGCTGGCGCCCGAGGACGCCGAGGTGCGCCAGGCCGATGGCAGCTGGTCGCGCATCGCGACGGCGGCCGTCGTGGTCGGAGCCATCGTGCGCATCCGGCCGGGCGAACGCGTGCCGCTGGACGGCAGCGTGACCGAAGGCCGCAGCGCCATCGACCAGGCCCCGGTCACCGGCGAGAGCATCCCGGTCGACAAGGGCCCCGGCGACGAGGTCTACGCCGGCACCATCAACCAGGCCGCGGCGCTGGAGATGCGGGTCACGGCCCCGGCCAGCGACAGCACGCTGGCGCGCATCATCCATGCGGTCGAGCAGGCGCAGGGCTCGCGTGCGCCGACGCAGCGCTTCGTCGACCGCTTCGCTGCCATTTACACCCCGGCGGTGTTCGCACTGGCGGTGGCGCTGGTGCTGCTGGCTCCGACTCTCGCCGGCTGGACCTGGATGCAGGCGCTGTACAAGGCCCTGGTGTTGCTGGTCATCGCCTGCCCCTGCGCGCTGGTGATCTCCACGCCGGTCACGGTGGTCAGCGGCCTGGCCGCGGCGGCGCGACGCGGCATCCTGATCAAGGGTGGCGTGTTCCTCGAACAGGCGCGCGGCCTGCGTGCCGTGGCGGTAGACAAGACCGGCACGCTGACCGAAGGCAAGCCCCGGCTGGTCGCCTTCGAGCCGGTGGCCACGGCGCTCGATGACGCGCGCCTGGCGCTGTTGGCGAAGAGCCTGGCCGCGCGCTCCGACCATCCGGTGTCGATGGCCATCGCGCAAGGGCTGGAAGGCGCCGAGGTCGAGGTGCAAGGCTTCGCGGCCGAGGCAGGCCGCGGCGTCCAGGCCCGCATCGACGGCATCGACTACGTGCTCGCCAACCACCGCTGGATCGAAGAACGCGGCCAATGCTCGCCGGCCATCGAAGCCCGCCTGCAGGTGCACGAACAGGCGGGCCGCAGCGTCACGCTGCTGGCCTCGGCCGACGGCGTGCTGGCGATCTGCGCGGTGGCCGACACGCTGAAACCGTCGTCCGCCGCCGCGGTGGCCGAGCTGAAAGCGCTGGGCGTGACCCCGGTGATGCTGACCGGCGACAACCCGGCCACCGCACGCGCCATTGCCGCCCAGGTGGGCATAGCCGAGCTGCAGGCCAACCTGCTGCCCGCGGAAAAGCTGGCCGCCATCCAGGCCCTGCAATCACGGCTGGGCCTGACCGCGATGGCCGGCGACGGCATCAACGACGCGCCGGCGCTGGCGCAGGCCGACATCGGCGTCGCGATGGGCGGTGCTGGCACGCACACCGCGATGGAAGCGGCCGACGTGGTCATCATGAACGACGACCTGCGGCGCCTGCCCGAGACGATCCGCCTGTCGCGCGCGACACACCGCGTGCTGTGGCAGAACATCGTGCTCGCGCTCGGCATCAAGGCGGTGTTCCTGGTGCTCGCGGTGTTCGACAACGCGACCATGTGGATGGCGGTGTTCGCCGACATGGGCGCCAGCCTGCTGGTGGTGTTCAACGGGCTGCGGCTGCTTCGCGCGGGGCAAGGCTCGCACCGGAGCGCGGCATGAATCTGCAGCGCAGGAACTCGCGATGGCGTGGCCGCCGATTGATTGCCGTCAACAGCGCTTCCGCGCGGCGTCCTAAGCTGGACTCGCCGCGCTGCGCAAGCGCTGCGGCGGAGAGTCGATCGAAGTCAGGAGCGCACGATGAAGACGATACGCATGGCACCACTGGTGCTCGCGCTGGCCACGCTGGCTCAGCCTGCGCTGGCACAGCAGCCCAAACCCGCGGACAAGGCGGCCGCGCAGGCGGCACAACCCAACCTGCAGGAATTCGACAAGCGCATGGCGCAGCTGCAGGAGACGATGAAGCAGATGCAGGCGCAGATGGACAAGGTGCGCCAGACGCAGGACCCGCAGGAGCGTCAGCGGCTGCTGCAGGAGCACTGGAACTCGATGCAGGCGGCGATGGCGGCGATGCACGGCGTCTGGGGCCCAGGCGGCCCGGCCTGCTGCGGCGCCGGCCAGGGCATGGGGCCGGGCATGATGATGGGCGGCCCGATGATGGGTGGCTCGATGATGGGCGGAGGCTGGGGCCACATGCGCGGCTACTACTCCAACCTGAGCCCGGAGCAGTTGCGCCAGCGCCAGTACATGATGGACCAGTACATGCCGATGCAGCA
>CAZKMS010000174.1:370-1032 GCA_964553805.1 uncultured Verrucomicrobiaceae bacterium | reverse complement strand
CTGGCAGAGCCCGGCGGCATCGGCACCGAAGTAGCCCGCCGCGGACCTGCGGCAGGCCCACTCGCCATCCGATGAAGCCGGACGCGAGCCAACGGGTTCTCGATGATCGGCACGGCATATGCCGTCGCCGGCACGGCCAGCTGATTTCGCCCATAGAATCCGCGCCCATGCGTCGTTGGCTCGTCGTCTTCATGTTGCTGGTGCTGCCCGCTCAGTTCATCTGGGCGGCGGCTGCGCCGTACTGCGCGCATGAGACTGCCGCCGCGGCAAGCAAGCACCCGGGGCACCATCAACACGTCCATCAGGACGGCAGTGATGTCGTGAATGCCGGCGAAGATGGCGGCGGCAAGGCTGTCAAGCACACCGATTGTGCGAGCTGCCATGCGGGAGCCGCTGCCACGCTGCCGCTGTCTGGGGCCGGGGTGTCCAGCGCCCCACGCGATGGGGTGGGCGAACAGCCTGCGCCGCGCTACCGATCGCACACCCCTTCAGGGCCGGAGCGCCCCGACATCGTCTGACTCGCCGCTGCCGCGCGCTTCGGCGGCGAGGTCGAGTTCCGTCCGCTCTCCAGCTGACGTCTCCTTAGCTTCGCCTGCCGAATCGCTTGTTGTCGTGAGACAAGAAGGATGATTCGATGCGATTCCCACTCCTGGCGCTGGCCT
>CAZKMS010000174.1:0-360 GCA_964553805.1 uncultured Verrucomicrobiaceae bacterium | reverse complement strand
GACCCTGGACGAGGCGATGCGCCTCGCCGAGGCCACGCACCCGTCCGTGCTGACCCGCGAGGCGCAGCTGTCGGCCGCGGAAGGCACGCGCCGCGAAGCCGCGGCGCTGCTGTTCAACAACCCCGAGCTCGGTACCGAAGCCATCCGCCGCCGACCCAGTGGGCCTGCCGGCTCCTGGAACGAATGGAGCGTGGGCATCAGCCAACCCTTCGAAACCGGCGGGCAGCAGGCAAAACGCCGCGAGGCCGCCGCGGCCGGGCTGGACACGCTGCGCGCCGAGATCGACGACGTGCGCCGCCAGGCCCGCGTCGAAGCCGCCACACGCTTCCTCGCCGTGCTGTCGGCGCAGCAACGTGTGCA
>CAZKMS010000173.1:0-10574 GCA_964553805.1 uncultured Verrucomicrobiaceae bacterium | reverse complement strand
AGTTAAACCGCTCAACTCTCACTTCGCCATGTCCGATTTATTGGGGGCGGATCAGAGCGGGACCATGGAGGTGGATTTTACTCTGATGTCTGGCGTTGGCCATTGGAAAGAGGAGCTGGATAAGTGATAGAATGGAGTTCTCGTTTAGGAGTGAAGTCATGTTCTATTTTGAATAGACCAACTGAGAAAAAATGTCTCTTTATGGTAAATGTCGGCGTTCTGTAAAGAAACAAAAAGTCTCTATTTGGTACAAGCCGCAAACACTTCATTCACCATTAACCCGTCATTGCTTGATTCTGTAGTTTTGGTGGGCTTGGCTTGAAATAAGCGGGGGAAACGGGATAAAAACCTTCCAGCCATGAATCCAGAACGCTTTACCGTGAAACTTCAAGAGGCGCTCAACGCTTCCCAATCCATCGCCACCCGGCTCGGGCATCAGGAATTGAAGCCTGCTCACCTGCTGCTCGCGCTGCTTGAGCAAGAGGGCGGCCTTGCGCCTCAGCTCTTTGAACGTGCCGCAGACCAACCTGGTGCGGCCGCGAAAATCGCCACGGCAGCGGGCCAGTGGCTCGAACGCCAGCCCAAGGTCAGTGGTGCCGGCGGCCAGCTTTATCTCTCCAGCGAATTTCGCGAACTCATCACCCGTGCCGAGGATGAGCAGAAAACACTGAAGGACGAATACCTCTCCGTCGAGCACCTCCTACTGGCTCTGACGGAAGGCGGCGAGATGGCACGCCTGCTGAAGGAAGCCGGCATCACCAGCGCCGCCCTGCGCCAAGCCCTGACCGCCGTGCGCGGGTCGCAGCGCGTCATGGATCAGGATCCCGAAGGCAAATATCAAACCCTCGAAAAATACGGCACCGACCTCACCGCGCGCGCCCGCGCCGGCAAGATCGATCCCGTCATCGGTCGCGACAGCGAAATCCGCCGCGTCATGCAGGTGCTGAGCCGCCGCACCAAAAACAACCCCGTGCTCATCGGCGAGCCCGGAGTCGGCAAGACCGCCATTGCCGAGGGCCTTGCCCGCCGCATCGTCGCCGGCGACGTTCCGGACTCGCTCAAAAACAAACGCCTCATCTCGATGGACCTCGGCGGCATGATGGCTGGCGCCAAATTCCGCGGCGAGTTCGAAGAGCGCTTGAAAGCCTTTCTGAAAGAAGTCACCTCCAGCGAAGGCCGGATCATCCTCTTCATCGACGAGCTGCACACCATCGTCGGCGCCGGCAAGGCCGAAGGGGCGATGGACGCCGGCAACCTACTCAAACCCCAGCTCGCGCGCGGCGAACTGCGCTGCATCGGCGCCACCACCCTCGATGAGTACCGCAAGTACATCGAAAAAGACCCCGCCCTGGAGCGCCGCTTCCAGCCCGTCATGGTCGGCGAGCCCAGCGTCGAGGACACCATCGCCATTCTGCGCGGCTTGAAGGAGCGCTACGAGGTGCACCACGGCGTGCGTATTCAGGACAGCGCCATCGTCGCCGCCGCCACCCTTTCCAACCGCTACATCACCGACCGCTTTTTGCCCGACAAAGCCATCGACCTCGTCGATGAAGCCGCCAGTCGCATCAAGATCGAGCTCGACTCCATGCCCACCGAAATCGACGTGCTCGAGCGCGAAATCATGCAGCACGAAATGGAGCGGCAGGTCTTGAAAAAGGAAACCGATGCCGGCTCCAAAACACGTCTTGAGAAGATCGAAAAAGAGATCGCCGATCTCAAAGAAAAATCGGACACCCTCAAAGCGCAGTGGCTCAAAGAGAAGGAGTCGGTGCAGGAAAGCCGCAAGGTGAAGGAGGAGATCGACCGCCTGCGCACCGAACTCGAGCAGACGCAGCGCCGCGGCGACTTCGCCCGCGCCGGCGAAATCCAATACGGCCTGATCCCCGACCTCGAAAAGAAGCTGGAGGAAACCACCCAGTTGCCCGAGTCCAAAAACACCCTGCTGCGCGAGGAAGTCACCGACGAGGACATCGCCAAGGTCGTCTCCAGTTGGACCGGCATCCCCGTCTCCCGCATGCAGGAGGCCGAGCGCGCCAAGCTGGTGCGCATGGAGAGCCGCCTGAGCGAGCGTGTCATTGGCCAGCAGGATGCCATCAAAGCCGTCGCCAATGCCGTTCGCCGCGCGCGGGCAGGCATCCAGGATGAAAACCGCCCCATTGGCAGTTTTCTCTTCCTCGGCCCCACCGGTGTCGGCAAGACCGAGTTGTGCAAAGCGCTGGCGGAATTCCTGTTCGACGACGAAAACGCCATGACCCGCATCGACATGAGCGAGTACATGGAGAAGCACAGCGTCAGCCGCCTGATTGGCGCGCCTCCCGGCTACGTCGGTTATGATGAAGGCGGCCAGCTCACTGAAGCCGTGCGCCGCCGGCCTTATTCCGTGGTGCTTTTCGACGAAGTGGAAAAGGCGCACCCGGATGTCTTCAACGCGCTGCTGCAGGTGCTCGACGACGGCCGCATCACCGACGGCCAGGGCCGCACGGTCGATTTCAAAAACACGGTCATCATCATGACCAGCAACATCGGCTCCGCCGCGATCAGCGAGGAGGCAAACGCCGAGCAGCGCGACGCTCTGGTGCGCGAGGCCTTGAAGCAGTTTTTCCGTCCCGAGTTTCTCAACCGCATCGACGAGGTCGTCATCTTCGACCGCCTGCAGGCCGGCCAGCTCGGCGCCATCGTCAAGATCCAGCTCCAGCGTGTCATCGACCGTCTCGCCAGACAAAACATCCACCTCACCGTCACCGACGACGCCACACGCTACCTGGCCAACCAAGGTTACGATCCGGTGTTCGGCGCCCGCCCGCTCAAGCGCGCGATCCAAAAACACCTGCTCGATCCGCTCAGTCTGGCGGTGCTCGAAGGCGGTTTCAAAGACGGTGACCACATTACTGCCGACGTCAAAAACGGCCAGGTGGTGTTCGAGAAAAGCTGACCGGCCGCCATTTCCACTGTCACGTTTCCCTTTCAAAACGTCAGGCAACTGTGGCAGCATTGGCCTGTCACGCATGACGAAAGATAACACCCAGCCCCAGGCCGCATCATTCCACACGACGCGCTGGACGCGCGTGTGCGAAGCGCAATCGGAGTCCGCTGACGGTCGCCGGGCGCTGGCGGAGTTGTGCGACGCTTATTATGAACCCGTGCTCGCGTTTCTGCGCTGCGGCTTGCGCGATGCCGATGCCGCGCGCGAAATGAGCCACGCCTTTTTCGCCGAGATGCTTTCCGGCGGCTCGATCCGTGGCGCAGACCGGCACCGTGGCCGGTTTCGCTCCTACCTGCTTGGCGCGGTGAAGCATTTTGTCAGCCGCCAGAGCGAGTCCGCGCGTCGCCTGAAACGCGGGAGGGGCGTCGCGCCTCTATCGTTGGATGATGAAGAGGCGCGCGAAATACCGGACCTGCGGCAAAACTCTCCCGACGCTGAGTTTGACCGCCAGTGGGCGGTGACCGTGCTTGCACGCGGGCTTGAGTCCTTGCGCTTGGAGTGCGTCGCCGAGAACCGTGCGGCGTTTTTTGAGTCGGTGAAACCACTGCTCACCGGTGACGGTGCTTACGGCGACCAAGCCGCTTTGGCCGCCGCCTGCGGCATGAATCTGGACGCTTTTCGCATGGCGCTGCATCGCTTGAAAAAACGCCTGCGGCAGTGCGTGAAGGCGGAGGTTGCGGGCACGCTGGATGATCCCGCGATGGTGCAGGAGGAAATGCAGAGCCTCTTCGCCGCGCTCGGCGGTTAAAAAGTGCGTTATGATTCTCTCGCGACGCATCAGGACACCGGCATGAGCGAATCCCCTTTCAAACAGTGCCCACAATGCGGCGCCGAAGTGCCTGCCGCCACCGAAGGCCTTTGTCCGCGCTGCCTGATGGCGGAGATTATTCAGCCCACTCAGGCTGGCGGCGAAAAGGACAACATGTTGCCGCCACTGGCACCGGAAGAACTCGCGCCGCATTTCCCGCAGCTCGAAATCCTCGAATGCCTTGGCCGCGGCGGCATGGGTGTGGTTTACAAGGCGCGGCAGAAAACGCTGAACCGTCTCGTCGCGCTCAAACTGCTCGCTCCCGAGCGCGCCGATGATCCGCAGTTTGCCGCGCGCTTTGAAAAGGAAGCGCAGGCGCTCGCCGCCTTGAGCCATCCAAACATCGTCAGCGTATTCGACTTCGGCCGCGTCGAGCCGGCGCCAGCAAACACTGCGCGCTCCTCTCTTGGCGCTCCGCTGTATTACCTGCTGATGGAGTTCGTCGATGGCGTGAATCTGCGCCAGCTCCTGCAAACGAAGCGCCTCACGCCGGAAGAAGCGCTCAGCATCGTTCCACCGGTGTGCGAGGCGCTGCAATGCGCGCACGACCACGGCATCGTGCATCGCGACATCAAACCGGAGAACCTGCTCATCGACAAGAATGGCGTGGTGAAGATCGCCGACTTCGGCATCGCGAAGATCATCGGAGACGACAAAGACACACAGGGGCACAACGCCGGTTCCAAGAACGCGACGTTTCCCGCGCCTTCGATGCCGCTCGGCACGCCCGACTACGCCGCGCCGGAGCAACAAACCGGTCACGCCGATCATCGCGCGGACATTTACTCCTTGGGCGTGGTGCTTTACGAAATGCTCACGGGCGAGCGGCCGAAGGAACAAATCACACCGCCATCGAAACGGGTGCAGGTGGACGTGCGCATCGATGAAATCGTGCTGCGCGCGCTGGAGAAAACACCGGAATTGCGCTTTGCCACGGCGGCGGAGTTCCGCACGCAGATCGAGAACCTGCAGCATCGACCCACAAGCCTTGATCAAACCGGGCAAACTCCGAAGTCCGGCATCGCCGAGGTGCGCAAGGTCTCATCCATTGCATCGTGGCGGGTTGGCTTGGCGGCGCTGGTTGCGGGCCTCGCGCTTTTTTTGGCAGCCCCGATTCTGAATGAATGGGTGGATGACCACGGACTGACTCAAAACGCGCGCAAACACACCGAACGCCGCCAGCTTGCCTCCCAGGCTTGGCTGGAGGCCAAGGAGGCGGCGAGAGAAGCGGTGCACCGGCGCGACACCGCCCAAAAGGAGCAGGCCGGCGCTGCCGAAATCGAGCGTTTGACCGCGCAGGCGGAAAAGCTGCATCGCGTGGCCACGCGGAGTGAGTTTCAGTTCAATCAACTGGCGGTTTTAAAGCAAGCGGACGAACAGCAGCGCATCGCAACGTTCCAGAACATCGCCGTGGCACTGGGAGTTCTGGGTTTGGCCCTCCTGGTTTTTCGACCGCGTTCAAGGAGACCACTTGGCGCCTCCACGCTTCCGGCAGCGATAAACCCCTGGCCAAGACGCATTTTCATTCTGCTGGTGATCCTTCTGCTCGGACCGCTGCTTCTGCTGTTGGGCGTGTTGATACCCTCTTATCGAAGCGTTGCCCGTGTCCAAGAGGCTGAAGCCAAACGCAAACAAATCGAAGCGGCTCAAAATGCGGAGCGGCAGGCAGAAAAATTGGCCTCCCTATCCGAGCAGTTGCAGGGCACTTGGCGAGGCACGGAATCCGGCCGTGAAGGTGAATGCACACTCGCCGTTGAGGGCGACATTATCCTCTTCACCGGAGTCACTCCGCAGGAGTGGTATCGTGCGAAAGTCGAACTCGTCCCGGATACCCACCCGCAACAGCTTCATGGAACCATCCTTGAATGCGCCGATCCGCGCTATGTTGGGAAAACCAGCCTCGCCATCATTGCCATCGACGGAGAACGATTGTCGTTTGTCGGCAACGAGCCCGGAGTCACCATTCCCCCGCCCGGTTTCGAGGGCGACGGCCATTCGCGGCACTTTGTGTTGCAGCGTGAGCAGCCCGATGCAGAGGCCTGGATCGTCGAAGGCCGTGTTGTGAACGACCAGGGAAAACCGGTGCCGGGAGCAGCAATCCACGTCAACGCAGGCATGGGCTCGCTTCATGTCACCGGCGAGGGTGAAACAGACGAAGACGGCCATTATCGCGTCACTTTCGGACCGGGATTCCTGATGGCGGTCAAGGATCGCCCGGGGGCCCTGCAAATGGCTTGGGTGCATGTCCAAAAAGACGGTTACACCGAGAAGAATCTCTGCCAGGCGGGCAATCTGCAGATGGCCTGGGAACTCACGCGACAACAACTCGCAGGCGGCTGGCAACCGGGGCCGGAACGAACGTTTTTACCAGGCAAACCCCTGACAGTGGACTTTGTGCTCGTTCCTGCCGCCCAAATTGAAGGCACGTTGATTGACAAAGACGGCCAACCCATCGCCGGTCACGAAATCATTCTGACCGGAACCAATCTCGGACCTGACGGCAGCATCAACCTCAACACGGCCACGCGCACGGACTCGCAGGGTCGCTTCACCTTCAAAGACGTGTCCACACAGCACGCGTGGTCGTTCAGCATTGAAGACCGTCCACAGCACAAAAGCCACACACCGCCGGACCGGTTCGTCACGCCCGAGACTCATCGCATCATCCTGAAGGCGGATGGTGACAACTTGAAACGCATCCCACCCTCACCCGCCACCTCGCTCGACGGACCGCAGAAAAACGATGACCCACGGTGCCCTCAAACGGCTCTGCTGGCACGAATTTGACCAATCCGCGGACAGGTGCCGCAGTGCTCACCAGGTGTAGCGCACCGTGTAGCGCACCGTCTTCGATTCGCCAGCCTGCAGAGGCACGCGGAATTCGATGGTCTGGGCGTTGAGTTTCTGAAAGTCCTGGGTTTGCTCCGTCAACTCCCAGTTGGCCCAGCGCGCCAGGTGCTCCACCACGCGGATCTCCGTGGCTTCCTCTTTGCGGTTGCGCACGGTGATCTCAAAGGTCTCGGTGGCCTCGTCACGCGTGCGGTGCTTGGTGAACTCCATGCGCCTGCGCTCGCCGACAAGGTCGAAGGCATTGCCGGTCTGGAAGCGCAGCAGTTCGTCCTTGGGTGTGTGGTCCATCTCCGCCTCGCCGATGAATTGAAGCTGGTCGCCGTCCGCGCGATAAAAGCGCACACGCCCTTTGGGCAGCGGGATGCCGAGCTGGTTTTCCTTGCTGTTCTTGAACTCGACGTAGGAGGCGACCTTCTTGCTGCCCTCGACACCGCCATATTCACCCTGGGCGTAGTGGGGCAGCAAGCCGCCATAGGGATTGTGACCGGAGCCGTCATAGACATAAAAGCGCGCCGACTTGACGCCATTGGCGCGCGCGAACTCGACCTGCTTCGTTTCCTTGTCACGCAACGTCACTGGGCGCGCCACCGAATAGAGGTGGAAGTCGTCGAAGGTCTTTTCGGTGACTTGTGCCTCCATCGGAGCGGCAGCAGCAAAGGCATCTACAGCACTTAACATGCTGCGCCGAGCGTGTTTCTGCACCTTCGCCACATCCCCGGCCATCAGCATCATCTTCGCTTCCTCAAAGGTCTTGCCGCTGTCGTTGCGCACCGAGACCCAGCCGGTCAAATCAAAGACATTGCCCTTCTCCGGCAGCACCAGGTTGTAATCCGCGTTCCAGCTCAACCCACCCGTTACATAGGCCAGCTCCGCCTGGCAGCTCGCCTCGGCCGCCGCATTGAGCTGCCAGGTCAGCGTCGGCTGCAGGATGGTGTTGTCACCGAGCGCCGGAAACCAAGGCCGGCCCGGCAGTTCGAAGCGCAGCCGCTTGTCGATCTCGATGATCGGCGAGGGATGACCGGCCCGCACGATTTTGCCTTTGACCAGCGTCTTGCGCCCTTCCCCGGCATCCACCTCAAACTCGATCTCCTTGCCCTCATAAAGCTTCAGCAGCAGCGCTTCATCAGCCGGATCGTTGCGGTAACTTTGCTCCAGGATTTGAAACACCATCCGGCCCGCCGGATCACGCAGGGTGACTGACTCCGGCTCCACCGCCGCTGTCACACCCGAAAAACGGACCTCGTTCACACCCGGCACGAGGTGCAAATCCACCGCGTCCCGCACCACGGCGAAATCCTGGTTGTAAACAGTGAGCGACGGCTGCGCCAGGGAGACGCCAGCGGACATGGCAAGGAGAGACAAGGTGGTTTTCATGGCGGGATCGGTTTGTTCTCAGACAAAGAGATCACGATTGCCATTCATTTCTTCTTGGGGTGAGATGAAAAATAAATCTGTCATGCACCGGCTCGCCTGCATTTCTTTGGCCTTAATGACGTGCTGCGAAGCGCGCGCGCAAACTTCCCCCGCGCTGGATGCCTTCTTCGCAGCGCAATGGGAGCGAGAAATGCAACGCCAACCCACTTGGGCCGCCATTCTTGGACGCAACGACGCGCCCGCACGCTGGCCGGACAACACGCCAGCTGCTCATGATCGCGAAGCAAGGGAGCTGCGCTCTGCATTGGAAGATTTGGAAACGCTCGTGACCAGTCTGTCCAACCTGGGTGCGGAGGACCATCTCAATGCCCGCTTGTTTCGGCATCAAGCCGAGGACGCGCTGTCCCAGCACGCGGCCGGGTTGCACCTGCTGGCGTTGAGTCCGCGCGCCGGCATTCACCTGGCGGATGAACTGGCCAGTTCGCTTGAGTTCAAAACTCCTGCGGTTTGCGAGTACTGGCTGGGGTTGTTGCGCGACTTTCCCCGTCACGTCGATGAAACCATCGGCCTGTTGCGAGAGGGCATCCGTCGAGGTCTCGTTCAACCGCACGAGGTGATGGAGCGTGTGCTTGACCCGTTGCGCTTGCAACAAACCACCCTGCCCCAGGACAGCCCCTTTTACGCACCGTTCCGGCGCATTTCGCATCAGATCGACGAGAGCGCGCGGCGGCGGCTTCAGACTGCGGGGCAAACAGCCATACGCGAGCGAGTTCTGCCGGCTTGGCGGCGCTTCGAGAGCTTCTTCAAAACCGAATACCTGCCTGCCTGTTTGCCGCAAGTCGGCGCCTGGCAATGGCCTGACGGCGCAGACAACTATGCCGTTCTGGTGCGCCACCACACCACCACTCGAATGACACCCGACGCCATCCATGCAACCGGTTTGGCGGAGGTGACTCGTTTGCGAGCGGAACTCGAAGCGCTCAAGACGGAGACAGGATTTCAAGGGGACATGGACGCGTATTTTGACCGGCTGCGTTCTCATCCCTCCTACTTCTACGATAGCGGTGAGGCAATCCTGGATGGCTATCAAAACCTGCTGGAAAAAATCGAACCGCAATTGCCGCGTCTGTTCCAGACCCTGCCGCGAAGCAAGCTGGTTCTCGAGTCCGTTCCCGGCAAATCCGCCGCAAACACCAGCGCTGCTTATTACCGGCGCCCGTCAGCCGAAGCAGGCCGGCCGGGAGCCTTCGTGATCAATTCGCATTTGCCACGAAACCGGCCCAGGTGGGAAATGCTGCCGCTGGCGCTTCATGAAGCTTTGCCAGGCCATCACCTTCAAATCGCCCTGGCGCAGGAAATGACCGGTTTGCCCGAATTTCGGCGTCATTTGCACCTGTCGGCTTATGTCGAGGGTTGGGCGCTCTATGCGGAGGGACTGGCAGGCGAGCTTGGTTTGGAAACAACGCCGGAAGACCGCATCGGCCGGGTGGTTTACGACCTTTGGCGCAGCCTGCGGCTCGTCATCGACACCGGTATTCATCATCGAAAATGGACCCGCCAGCAGGCCATCGACTACTTCCTGGCCAACTGTCCAAAAGCGCGTCTGGAGGTTCTGGCAGAAGTGGATCGTTACATCGCCTGGCCCGGCCAGGCCTTGGGCTACAAGATCGGCCAGCTTAAAATCCAGGAGCTGCGCAAGCACGCACAAGAGAAGCTCGGCGACCGCTTCGACCTGCGGGCATTCCACGATGCAATCTTGCTCAGTGGCGCCCTGCCTTTGCCGGTTCTGGAGGAGGAAATCAACGCATGGATTGCGCGGCAGGAGTGAGTTGCCGCGCCGGTTTTACAAAGGCCAGTCCATCTCGCACTCGCCGTGCATCACCTCGGCGACCACCGGCGCCTGACTGAAGCGCTCCAGCACCAGCCGGTTGGAAATGGAAGCCGCATCACGCTCAGCGACGGGATGATTGAGGATCAGGCCAGCGCAAGTCAACCCGCGCGCCTCAATGTTGCGCAGTGTCAGCAGCGCATGATTCAACGCGCCGAGGCGGTTGTTGACGATCACGATGACGGGCAAAGCCAAGTCTTGTGCAAAGTCGGCGAGGGTCATGTCCTCAATGAGAGGCACCTCCCAGCCGCCTGCTCCTTCGACCAGCACGTGCTGAAAACGCGCCGCCAGATGCTGAAAGCCGGTGCGCGCCGCATCGACATCCACCGGCTTGTTCTCCAGCAGCGCCGCCGTGTAAGGGGCCGCGGAGGACTTGAAAAAAACCGGATTCACCTCGTCCAGCGTGAGCCCGGGCGAGCTGCTGTCGAGCAACTGATGCGCATCCGTGCGGGAACCACAAACAAAAGGCTTGTAGCCGGCCACCAGCCGTCCCTGCCGCCGCAGCGATTCCAAGAGCAAACAAGTGACGTAGGTTTTGCCCGCGTCCGTGTCGGTTCCGGTGATGAAGTAGTGATTCATGGCGAGGTGGCGCACCTTCGGTTCTATTCGGATTTCAGCGTGATCACGTGAAGCGCGAGTTCGGGGGCCTGGCTCTTTTTCGGCGCCCGCAG
>CAZKMS010000172.1:0-10611 GCA_964553805.1 uncultured Verrucomicrobiaceae bacterium | reverse complement strand
AAAACACGCCGCCAACTAACATTGCACCCTGTCCGAGAAAGGGGGGCGGATCAGCGGCAACTTCCTCCGGCTGCTTGAAATGCTGGAAGCTCAACACGTCCACATACGGCAGCGCGGCGCGGATCACTTCCTCCGCCATGGGAGCGTTGGCCTCGTAACGGTCGCCGAGGATGAGATGGTGCTTGTCGTAGCGGCGGATCGCGTTGTGCGTGACCTGATACCACTGGGTGGCAAGCGCGGTGAGTTCCTTGCGGCCGGCGCCGGTCTTGAGTTTCGCCGGATCGAAGAGCGGCCCTTTCCACGCGGACTCCGGGCGCGTGTGAATCCACGTCGGGCAATCCATGTAGAAGTAACCAATCAACTTCGGATCGTCCGCCATGCGGGCGCAGTGCTCGCGCGCGATGTAATCGCACCACTCGGCAAACTCGGCGCTGTGAAAATCCGGGTAACGCGTCTCCGCCTCCCACTGATGGAAATCGGCGAAGGGCAGTTGGTGGCAGTAGGGCAGCCCGAGCCATTGGTATTCCTCGAAGGTGAACGTGCGCGAGTGGCGGTGGTTCGTCAGCCCGCGTGTGACGACTTCCTGCGTCCAGCCGACCGAGTTGAAGCCCCACGCGCGGAGGTCGGGCGCGACGGCTTCCTTGAGCCAGCGCTCCATCGAGTTGCCGTATTTGCGCGCCCACAAGTCGCCGTTCGTGGTGTAGCGCAGCGGCGCGGGATCAATGTGATTCAACGCGATCGAGAAGAACGGCTTCCCCGCCGGCGTAACGAACCACCACCGGCCCTCGCGCTCGGCGAGCGTGAAGCATTTTTCCCCGGCGGCGCGCAACGACAGCGATGGCGTGAGCGCGGCTGCGGCAGTGGCGAGAAAGTGACGGCGATTCATGGCGTGTGCGGGAAGGAAATGGCCGGTGACTGCGGAAGTCCTCAACGCTGACCGCGCGGCCAGAGCGCATCGGCATGGTCCAGGTAAAGTTTCCAGTCGAACGTGGTGAGGTCATGTCCGGCAGCGCGGATGTGGTAGGCGAGCGGGCCGTGGAGGAGAACGCCGTTCACCAGCGGCATCTCGTTTTTGATCGGCGCGGTGTTGCCGGCGAGCGCCCACACCTTCGACGCCTCCACCAGCGCGAGCCACGCGCCGCGCGGGTCGGCCCACAGGTCGTTCGCCGCGTCGCCGCCGTGGTAGGCGCGCGGAGCGACGAGGGCGATGAGCTGGTGCGAATCCACGGGCAGTTCGCCGATGCGCCCGGCGTAGGTGGCGTAGCGGGGAGTGAACCAGTGCGGGAAGTTGCGGGTGATCTGGCCCAGCGTCTCGCCGAAGTGCCGCCGCGTCAGCGCCGGGCCGCCCTCACCCGCGCCATTGACGCAGGCGAGGGCAAACCGCTCGTCCTGCGCCGCCGCCCAGAGCGCGGTCTTGCCCGTGCGCGAGTGGCCGATGACGGCGATTCGCTCCGCGTCAATGTCCGGGTCGGTCAGAAAATAATCCACCGCGCGCGAGCCGGACCAGGCCCACGCGGCAAGCGTGCCCCAGGTGTAGTCTGCCGCCTGCGGATGATGCTTGCGGTAAAAGGCGCGCACGCCCTGCGTCTTCGTCGCCTCGGCGTTGTCGGGGTCCACCTCGGCGGCGACGTTGATCGCGGCGATGGCGTAGCCGCGTGCGATGACTTCCTCGGCGGGCCAGAACTGCGATTGCTTCTGCCGGGTGGGGTCGGTGTTTTCCTCGCCACGATGGTTGAGCTGCACGAAGACCGGCGACGGCCCGCTGCGCCGGTTCGGCACGAAGAGCGTGAGGTGAAAGGTGAACGTCTCTCCGCCCAAGGCAAAACTCATGGCCACCCGTTTGAGCGTCGCCGCGCCGTCCATCGCGCGCGGATTCGCCTCGATGACCTTGAACGCCAAGTCCGCCGGACGCGGCGGCGACACGCCGAACTGTTCGCTGCGAAACAGCGTGAGCAACTCCTCCCGACGACGCGTCCAGTCGGCGGGCGACTTGATCTCCGTGCCATCGGCAAACTTCAGCAGCGGCGGCAGCGTCCACGGCGGCACCTTCGCCTCCACAAAATTGCTGCGCGGCTGCCGTTTCGCGTAGCCCGCGATGACCTCCGGCGTGACGACCCACGGCGCTGTTTTTTCAAACAGTTTCGGATCCGGAGGCGCTCCGGCGGCGAGGACAGGCGAATGGGGGCAAACGAATGGGAGGAGGACAAGCAGGAGGCGGGGGTTCATGGCTGGGAAACGTGTAGAGCTTTTCCGACACCTCGCGCAAGCGGTGGGTGTAGGGCATGTGGGGTTCACCGTCGGGGGCGAAGAAGCCGCTGTGCTGCTTGAATTTCTTGTGCGGCGTGCAGCGGGGCGAGTGCCAACAAAAAGAGACAGCTTGAAAGCAGGGCAGGGAAGCGCATACTGGCGCGGAAACGCACGGCGGGCGACCATGTTTCATTGCGGGTTGGACTGGTCGTCACAGAATTCAGTACAAACTGATGACGTGTCACCGTTTCGAACGCGGGCTTTGATTAGGTCCGTGCTTTTGTTTCATGGAGAAAAAGGCTTGTGCCGTTCGTGGATTCCCGGCATTTTGGCGGCGGCATCACCCATCCGAGATGAAACGCGTCAACTCCACGCTTCGGGCCGCCCTTTGTGTCGCGGCATGTCTGCTGAGTGCTCACGGCTTCGCGCAAAGCTTGACCCCGGAGGAGGCGGCCAAACGGGTGGGCATGGAAGTGGAGGTCAAGGGCAAGGTGTTCGCCACCGGTTTCACGCGCGCCAAAGCCGGCTATTGGTTTAAAAACCTGTTTTTTGGTGGTGACACCCCGCGCCATGTTTTCAGAGTTCGCTACCGTGATGAGGGCCTCCCAGGAGCGGAGCGGCTGCCGGAAAAACTGGCTCTGCGCGAGGTGCGCGTGCGCGGCAAAGTGGAGAACATCACGGGTGATTCGCGCATCACGGTGACCGACGCCAGCCAGATCGAGGTGCTGCCACTGGACGTGGATGCGGTCCTGCGCGCACCGGTGGATTCCGAAGCCCAACGCGGCCTGTATTCCGCGGCCTGGCGTCAAATTCTACTGAACGGCGACTTCGCCGCGCTGGAAAAGCAGGCGGCTGAGTTGCTGGAAAAGGAATCGCGTTTTGTCTGCGGCCTTTGGCAGATCACTCCGTTCATGGGGGGGCTGTCCCAACCGGAAACGCTGGCTGACGAGGATTGGAGCGCGCACCAGGAAGCGCTGGAGCAGTGGGGGAAAGCCTTTCCGAAATCCTCCACCCAGCGCATCGCCTGGGCATCCTTCCTTATCAATCACGGCTGGAAAGCCCGAGGCAGCGGGTATGCGAGCACCGTCACCGAGGAGGGCTGGCGCTTGTTTAAGGAGCGTCTGAATCAGGCGCGCGACGTTTTTAGCGAGTTGCCGCGCGACGACTGGTCGCCTTACGCCTACATGCGCTGCATCACGCTTGGCATGGGACTTGGCCTTAGCTCCACGGAAGTCACTCCCGTCTTCACGGAAGGCGTGCAACGCTGGCCGGAGTACCATGATCTTTATTTTGCCGAGGCCGTCCGGCTGCTGCCGCGCTGGAAAGGCAGGCCGGGCGAGTGGGAAAAGTGGCTGGCCCTGGAAACCACGCCGGAGACGGATGTCACCGATGAGATTTATGCGCGCGTGGTATGGGCGCAGGCTGATTATTACAAGAACGAAAAAGGGGT
Organism: uncultured Verrucomicrobiaceae bacterium; assembly: GCA_964553805.1. GTDB lineage: Bacteria > Verrucomicrobiota > Verrucomicrobiia > Verrucomicrobiales > Verrucomicrobiaceae > JAGRPD01. The sequence goes on along the minus strand of CAZKMS010000172.1, from coordinate 6,914 downwards.
GTTTGAAGGCAGCGAGGCTGAGTGGCCGCGCGTCAAACGCGGGTTTGAAGTGATGCGGAAAAAGTACCCGGAGAGCTGGTGGAACCTGAACGCCTTCGCGCGCTTTGCAGCCTATGCCGCTGACCGGGACACCGCGCGGGAAATCCACAAGGATCTTGCCGGGCACGAGGAAACCAGTTTTTGGAGAGGGTGGACTTATTTCGAGACCTGCAAGCGGTGGGCGGAGGGAGGCGCATCAAAATGAATGGCGAATTGAAGCGCCAAGGCGTGAATGACAATGCGGGTGAGGGCACCCGTGCTCGGGTCATGGCCGCCCGATTCGCGCGACGAGGTTTTGCCAGAGATCGTCGCCGTTGACGCCGTTGGTCATGATGAGCAGGGCCTGGCCGGTGGCGGGGTCGAACTCGACGTGGCTGCGGAAGCCGGTGCCGTTGCTGCCACTGTGGCGGACACGAGGGCCGGAGGGCGCGGGTTCGATGGCCCAGCCGAGACCGTAACGCACCTCGCCAGCGCCGGTTTGGCCCTGGCGGACGAGCAGGTCGCGACCGGTCGGCGGACCGGCGGGGGTGAGCATGAGGCGCATGCTTTCGGCGCTCAGTGAGTGCGCGCCGGAGCGGTCCGGGTTCATCATTTCAAGGACGAAGCGGGCGTAGTCGCGAGGGGTGCAGTAGAGACTATAGGCGGCGTTGGGCTTGTCATAGAGCCGGCGCGGCTCCTTGGGTTTGCCGTCGGCGTCGTGACCGGCGGCGGCTTGGGCAGCGCGTTTTTTTTGCCAGATGTGACTGCTATTCGTCATGCCGAGCGGTTTGAGTAAAGTGCGCTGCATGCAGGTTTCGTAGTCCTCACCGGTGATGGTCTCGATGGCGCGTTGCAGCATGAGGATGCCCTCGCCGGAGTAGCGGTAGGCGCTGCCGGGTTCGTGCAGGACTTTGAGCGCGCCGCCTTTGGGCCGCCAGTTGGGGAAGCCGCTGCTGTGGGTCAGCACCATGCGTGCGGTGATTTTTTGGTGGAGCGGCTCGTCCTTGAGGTAGGCTTTGCCGAGGCAGGCCACGAGCGGTTGGTCGAGATCGAGCCGGCCCTGCTCGACCAGCTTGAGCGCGGCGTAAGCGCACAGCGGCTTGGTCATGGAGGCGGCCTCAAAAATCGTGTCCGCATCGACGCGGTCCTCACCGTCTGCGGCGCGCGCACCGAAATACGTTTCAGCGGCGATGCCTTCCTTCTCGATGCTGATGACTGCCGCGCCAGGCACGCGATGCCGGCTCATCAGCAACGGCAGCACGGTGTCGAGCGCGGCGCTGGCGGGCGGCTCATAGGCGTCGAGGATGCGGCGCGTGAGTTCGCCGAACTGGGAGGCGGACACCTCGCGGTCCGGGATGTCGGTGTTGACGCGGTGGACGATGACGAGATCGAGCGCGGGGATGACCAGCACGTAATGACCGCCGGCGCCGCGCGCCGAGCAACTGCCTGCGGGCACCGTCACGCCGGGCAGGTGGATGCCGTTGCGCTCGATCCACCAGAGGTAACCGTAGCCGCCGCGACTGCCGGCATCGGAGTAGGAGGTGACGCTGTCGCGCACCCATTCGACAGGCACAACTTGCGTTCCCTTCCACTGGCCGTCGCGCAGGTAAAGCAGGCCGAAGCGCGCCAGATCGCGCGCGGTCATGCGGAAAGGATAGGCGCGGTGGATGGAGTCCGCTCCAGTGACGTACTTGCCGTCGGCGACCTCGAAGTCCTCCATGCCGAGAGGCCCGGCGATGAGGCGTTTGAAGTCCTCGTATATGCCGGTGCCGCACTCCTGTTCGTAAATAGTGCCGAGGGCGTTGAAGTCCCAGTTGTTGTAGTACCAAAAGGCGCCGGGTTCATGGCTGTGGCGCAGTGGCCGCGCCGCCTTCATGCGTGCGGTCTCGTAGAGTGCGGGGTGATAGACTCCGGAGCGGGCCTTGAGCAGGTCATGAACCGTGGCGCGTTTTTCCACCTCGGTGAGCGCGGGTTCGTTGTCGTCGATGCCGAGCTCGGCCATGGTAGCCTGCAACCGCAGTTTGCCGTCGGCGACTTGAAGACCGCAGAGGGCGCTGATGAGGCTTTTGCGAATGGAGTGGACGTTGAATTTTTGGTCCACCGCGCCCCAGGAATCGAGCACCTTGCCCTGGGTGATGATCATCACGGCTTCGGTGTCGATGGTGGCGGCGTAATCGCGGGCGGCAGTGAGTTTCTCCCGTGACCAGCCGGCGGCGCTCGCCTCAGATTCACTGAGTCTTTCCCAGGCTGCGCCAGGAAAAGTTTGCGCCCGGGCGTCAGGCAATGCCAGCGAGACGGCGCAAAGAAGAAACGAAAGGCCAAGCGGCAAGGCGGGAACCGGGCGTGGAGTCATGGCAATAAAGCGCCAGCCAGCGCCCGGTTTTATCGGGGAACGATGGGAAGGTTCGTCAAGGCTGCGTGAGCCACTCCAGGTTGAAGCGGGCGAGCGTGAGCCGCTCACCGGCGAATCCGGGCTTGGTGCCGCTGCCGTAGAAGCAGAGAATGGTGCCGTCTTGCGTCACGGCGATGTCGGAGTACATGCTCGGGCCGGGTTCGAGGACTTTGCTCACGGGCCAGGTCTGGCCTTCGTCGCGGCTGAGTTTGACGCTGACATTTTGGCGGACCCGGCTTTTGCCCGGCTCCGCTTTGCCGCCGCGGCCGCCTTCGAGGTTGTGCGGATTGGAGAAGAGGATCAGGCTTTCCCCGCCGTGGTCGTAACGCACGATGCCGGCCATGCAGATGGGTTCGAGCAGGGTGTCGTCGAACCTGGGGGTGCTCCAGTTCGTGGCGCCGTCGGGGCTGGTCGTGACGAGGCGGCGGTGGGTTTTCGATTCGCTGCGCACGTTGAGCATGACGCGGCCGTCATTGAGTTCGATGGCAACGGTTTCGTTTGGATTGATCCACTCCTCCGTGCAGGGCACGGCGATGCCGCCCGCCTGCCAGGTCTGGCCCTGGTCGTCGCTGTAGATGGTGGCTGTCACGCTGGGGCGGTGGGCATTGCCGCCGGCGCCGGTGGAAAGCCAGACCGGAACGACCAAACGGCCGGTCTTGAGCTGGATGCTGTGGTTCGGGCCGGTGGCAAGCACCTTCCAGTCGTAGTCTTTTTTGAAGGCGTCGAAGGTGGCGGTGATTTCCACTGGCGGGTTCCAGGTGAGGCCGTCGTCTTCGCTGCGCTGGTAAAAGCAGCGCTCGTATTCGAGGCAGAACAGCATGTGCACGGTGCCATCCTTGCCGGCGATGAGCACCGGGTTGTTGTAGGTGACCTGGGTGGGATCGATGTTTTTGAGCTGGAGGGCGAAGGCATTTTTCTTTTTCGGGCCGGGCACGTCAGCGATGCTTTGCGGCGCGCTCCAGGTTTTGCCGTTGTCGGTGGAGCGGCGCAGCAGGATGCGGATGTCTGACCAGTCACCGCCGCCGGTGCGTGCTTCGCACCAGGCGAGCACACTGCCCTTCGCGGTCACGACAATGCCGGGGATGTGATAGAGGTTGTAAGTCGAGTCGTCACCGGCCGCGAAGAGGTGTTGTTTTTCGAGGAAAGGGCCGGCGGCAGACAAAGGAGAAGCCAGCGTGGCGAGAGCGGCGAGCAGCAAGGCGGGAGACAGGTTGGATTTCATGGCAGCGATGAAACGCGCGAGGCGATGCGCTATGACTGGTTTGTTGTGTTGACCTTCGCGGATCGGCCAGAGGCGCCTCGCGCGGCTGCGGCAGGTCGATGAAGCTGATCGCGCGGCATGATTCAGCGTGAAGTGACAGCCGTTTCACGCTCGTGCATGCGCGCAACTTTGCGCTTGCGTCTTGCGCAGCAGGTTTATACATCTCTGCTTCCAAACCCACTAACAAAACACCACGATAATTCAACCATCGGTCCCCAACCAAGACCGAATTCCAGTATGGCAAAAAAATCCACCACAGGCGGCACTCCGGCAGTCAAATACGTTTACAGTTTTGGCGCCGATAAAGCGGACGGCAACGGCAGCATGAAGGCCCTCCTCGGAGGCAAGGGCGCCAACCTCGCAGAGATGAGCCGCATCGGACTCCCGGTGCCTCCCGGCTTCACCATCAGCACTGAAGTCTGCACGTACTACTACGCGCACAAGCGCACCTACCCGGCCGACCTTCAGCTCCAGATGGAGCAAGGCATCGCCAAGATGGAAAAAATCATGGGCTGCAAGTTCGGAGACGCCAAGGGCATGCCGCTGCTCGTCGCCGTGCGCTCCGGTGCGCGCGATTCCATGCCCGGCATGATGGACACCATCCTCAACCTCGGCCTCAACGACCAGACCGTGCAGGCGCTGGTCAACGCCACCAACAACGAGCGCTTCGCCTGGGACTGCTACCGCCGCTTCATCCAGATGTATGGCGACGTCGTGCTCGGCGTGCAGAAGCGCGAGGGCGAAGACCACGAGCCATTTGAAGTGGTGATCGAAGGCTTCAAACACGAAGTTTATCACAAGGACATCCTCGACAGCGACCTCACCGCCGCTGATCAGAAGGAACTGGTGAAGCGCTTCAAGGCGCTCGTCAAAGAGCGCACCGGCAAGTCCTTTCCAAACGATCCCTGGGACCAACTGCGCGGCGCCGCCGGCGCTGTGTTCGGCTCCTGGATGAACGACCGCGCCATCGTTTACCGCCGCAAGTACAACATTCCCTCCGAGTGGGGCACCGCGGTCAACGTGCAAGCAATGGTTTATGGCAACACCGGCACCGACTCCGGCTCCGGCGTGGCCTTCACCCGCAACCCCGCCAACGGGGCCAATGAATTCTACGGCGAATTCCTCATCAACGCCCAGGGCGAGGACGTCGTCGCCGGCGTCCGCACCCCCGAGCCCGTCGCCGATCTGAAGAAGCAGATGCCGAAGAGCTACGCGGAGCTGATGAAGGTCCGCCAGATCCTCGAGAAGCACTTCAAGGACGTGCAGGACGTCGAGTTCACCATCCAGGAAGGCAAGCTGTTCATGCTGCAGACCCGCAACGGCAAGCGCACCGCCGCCGCCGCGCTGAAGTTCTCGATGGACATGGTCAAAGAAAAACTCATCGACTGGGAAACCGCCATCCTGCGCAACCCCGCCGACCAGCTCGACCAATTGCTGGCCCCGATCTTTGACGTCGTGGAGGTGAAGAAGGCGATGGCGATTGCCAGCGGTCTTCCCGCTGGCCCCGGCGCGGCTTCCGGCAAAATCTACCTCAACGCGGACCGCGCCGCGGCCGCTGAGGCCAAGGGCGAAAAAGTGCTGCTGGTGCGCAATGAAACCAGCCCTGAGGATCTGCGCGGCATGATCGCCGCCGAGGGCATCCTCACCGCCAAGGGCGGGGTCTCCTCGCACGCCGCGCTCGTCGCGCGCCAGATGGGCAAGGTCTGCATCTGCGGCGCCGGCGCTCTTGAAATCGACTACGACAAGAAGACGGTCTCCGTCGCGGGCAAGACCTTCAAAGAAGGCGACTACCTCTCGATCGACGGCACCAGCGGCACGGTTTACGCCGGCCAGTTGATGACCGCTCCGTCGGAGATCATCACCGGCATGATCAGCGGCGACAAGCGCGCGCAGGGCACCGAGAAGTTCAAGAGCTTCCAGCAGTTGATGAGCTGGTGCGGCAAGGCGAGCCGCCTTGATGTGCGCACCAACGCGGACACGCCGGAGCAGACGCGCCAGGCGGTTGCCTTTGGCGCGGTCGGCATCGGCCTCACCCGCACCGAGCACATGTTCTTCGAGGGTGATCGCATCGACGCCATGCGCGAGATGATTCTCGCCGACAACGAAGCGAATCGCCAGATCGCGTTGAACAAGCTGCTGCCGTTCCAGCGCGCTGACTTCGCCGGCATCTTTGAAGAGCTCAAAGGGCTGCCTGCGACGATCCGTTTGCTCGACCCGCCGCTGCACGAGTTTCTTCCGCACACCGCGGAGCAGCAGGAAGCGCTGGCGAAGAAGCTTGGCATCACGGCCGAGAGAATCGCGCAGCGTGTCGAGCAGCTTCACGAGATGAACCCGATGCTGGGTCATCGCGGTTGCCGTCTCGGCATCGCGTATCCTGAGATCACGGCGATGCAGGCGCGCGCGATCTTCGAAGCGGCCGCGCAAGTCGCGAAGAAGAAGATCAAAGTGAAACCCGAAGTGATGATTCCTCTGGTCGGCTTCAAAAAGGAACTCGACTTGCAGACAGAAATCGTGCATCGTGTTGCCAAGGAAGTGATGTCCGAACAAAAAGTGAAGTTCAGCTACCTGGTCGGCACGATGATTGAAGTGCCGCGTGGAGCTCTCACCGCTGACGAGATCGCGCAGACCGCGGAGTTCTTCAGCTTCGGCACCAACGACCTCACGCAAACGACGCTTGGCATCAGCCGCGACGACATGGGCAACTTCCTCATGCCCTACACGGAGAACGAGATCTTCAAGAAGAATCCCTTCGCCACACTCGACCAGACGGGTGTGGGGCAATTGATCACCACCGCCATCACGAAAGGCCGCTCCTCGCGGCCTGACATCAAGCTTGGCATCTGCGGCGAGCACGGCGGTGATCCTGACAGCGTGAAGTTCTGCCACCGCGCGGGACTCAGCTACGTCAGTTGCAGCCCGTTCCGTGTCCCGGTCGCCCGCCTTGCTGCTGCGCAGGCTGCGATCGAGGAGCAGCGCGCCGCCGCCGGCGCCGCCAAGACTGTCCGCGTGCCAGGCCCTGCAAAGGCCAAGTCCGCGGCAAACAACAAAGCAACCAACAACAAACAGAGGACCAACAACATGGCTAAGAAAGCTGCAAAGAAAGCCCCTGCCAAGAAAGCCGCGGCCAAGAAGGCCCCCGCCAAGAAGGCTCCGGCTAAAAAGGCGCCAGCCAAGAAAGCCCCGGCCAAAAAGGCTCCGGCCAAGAAAGCCCCGGCTAAGAAGGCCCCGGCCAAGAAAGCCGCC
>CAZKMS010000171.1:0-10785 GCA_964553805.1 uncultured Verrucomicrobiaceae bacterium | reverse complement strand
GTGGTGGATGACTCCATCGTGCGCGGCACCACGCTGCGCAAAAACCTGCTGCGCATTCTGGCGCGCACCTTCCCGCGGCGCATCGTCGTCATGTCCACCGCGCCGCAGATTCGCTACCCGGACTGCTACGGCATCGACATGGCGGAGATCAGCAAATTCATCGCCTTCGAAGCCGCCGTGGAGCTCACCAGGGAGCGCGGGCTGTGGCACTTGCTGGAGGATCTGTATCAGGAAGCGCGTGACGAGTTGAGGAAAGACCCGTCCGAGATGCGCAATGTGGTCAAGGGATTGTATTCGCCCTTTACCGACGAGGAACTCTCGGATCGCATCAGCAAAATGGTGCGTCCTGCCGGCATCGCCTGGGATGGCGAGGTGCGGGTGATCTATCAAACCGTGGAAGGTTTGCACCGTGCCTTGGGCGAGCGCTGCGGTGACTGGTATTTCACCGGCGACTACCCCACCCCTGGCGGCTACCAAATGGTGAACCGCTCCTTCGTCCACTACATGGAAAAGAAAGCCGGGCGGGCGTATGATTTGCTTTAATCGGTTTTAGATATCAGATGCCAGATTCCCAGATAACAGATTCTAATGATCACCGGTCGTCCGATGACTCGGATCTGAAGTCTGTTGTCTGAATATCTGATGTCTTCCCCTCTCTTTTGTGGATCAACCTCTGTCGCTCTCCCTTTCCATCATCGCCTGCAATGAGGAGGCCAACCTGCGCCGCTGCCTGCAGAGCGCGGCGGACTTGGCGAGCGAGATTGTGGTGGTGGACTCAGGCTCGACGGATCGCACGCTCGACATCGCGCGGGAGTTCGGAGCGCGCATTCACTCGCAAAACTGGCTTGGGCACCGTGATCAAAAAAACATCGCGCTCGATCACTGCACGCAGCCCTGGGTGCTGGCGCTGGATTGCGACGAGGAACTCTCCATCGAGTTGCGCAACTCCATCCGAGCCTTCTTCAAGGCCGGTGAAGACAACCGTTTCGCCGGCGCGGAAATGGCGCGCAAAGTGTTTTTTTTGGGCCGCTGGATCACACACGGCGACTGGTATCCTGACCGCAAACTGCGCCTTTTCCGCCGTGACTTGGCGCGCTGGGGCGGCAGTCCGGAGCATGACAAGATCGAGCTGAGCAGCGGAACGGTGAAGCGCCTCAATGGTGATCTGCATCACTACTCGTTTCGCGACATGCGGCATTACATCTCGAAGATCAACGGCTTCGCCGATGTGTTTTTGGATCGCCAGCGCGAGGCGGGCGTGCGCTGGTCGCTGGCAGCAAACCTGTTTCGTCCCTGGTGGCGGTTCTTCCGCGCTTACTTCCTGCGGCGCGGCTTCCTTGACGGGTTTCCCGGGCTGTGGATCGCGGTGTCCACGGCTTTTTTTGCCTTTGTTCGCTACAGCCGCAAGTATGAGGACGAGCAGGTGCCCTCCGCAGATAAAAAGGCATGAAGCTGGCGCTGATTTACCATCAACTGGTGCCGGCAGGCGGGTTGGAGAACTACCTGATCGAGTTCTCGCGCCGGCTTGCGGCGGCCGGGCATGAGCTGACTTTTGTCACTGCGCGCATCACCAACGAGGTGGCTGCCAAGTTGCAAGGCGAAGTGCGCATGCTCGACACTGCACGTGGTCCGGGTTTGCTTCGGATGTGGCGCTTTGATCGCGAAGCAGCGCGCCTGGCGGCGGATCTGCAGGTGGATGCGACGCTCGGTTTTGGCAGGACCACACGCCAGGACATCCATCGCGCCGGGGGAGGGTGCCATGCGTTGTATTCGCGTTTGCTGCCCTTTTGGAAGCGCTACGGCGTGAAGAACTTGCTGGAACTCCGGCTGGAAAAACAGCTCTACACCCGTGGTGGGACGCGCCTCTTCGTGACCAACTCCGACCAGGTCTCCGCGCAATTGCAAGAGATTCACAAGGCACCAGCCGATCGCCTGCGCACCATTCACACCGCCGTCGAGAGTTCGTTGTTTCGACCGGCGGAAGACCGTGCCGCAGTGCGGGCGGCGGTGCGGGAACAGATGCGCACCGGACTGGACGAGCCGGTCTTTTTGTTTGTCTCCCTCAGCCATCGCCGCAAAGGTTTGCAACCGCTGCTGGAAGCGCTGGCGCAAGTGGACAAGGGCGTATTGTGGATTGTTGGCAAGTCCTTGGGAGCGCACTGGCTGCGCGAGGTGAAACGGCTGCGGATCGGACATCGTTTGCGCATCGTTCCAGCGACCAATCAACTGACCCGGCTCTACCAGGCGGCGGATTGGTTTGTGCATCCCACCCTTTACGACGCCTGCGCCAACACCGTGCTGCAGTCGATGGCCAGCGGGCTGCCTGGAATCATCTCAACACGTGATGGCGCCATTGATCATGTGCAGGATGGGGTCAATGGCTTGCTGCTAAGGGAGCCGGAAAAGGCCACGGCTTTGGCCGACCGTTTGCGCGATGCGCTGGCGGTGACCGATGAGCAGCGGCTTGGCATGGGACAGAGGGCGCATGAGGCGATGAGCGTGCTCACCTGGGACAAGCACGTGCGTGATTGGGAGAGCTTGCTGCCGTCGGCGGCCGCGCGGTCCTGACCGGTCACCTCAGCGCGAACGCCCGTTAGGTTTGGCCCAGGCTGCCAGCAAGCAGCCCAGCAGCGCCAACACCCAGAGCGGCGTGAAGGGATCGGTCTCGGTCTGCTTGAGCGCGCTCTGACGGCGCATGGCGCTGGTTTCATCCAGGGACTCGGCGGCATTGAAGTCCGCTTCGCGGGGATCGCCAAAATGGGCCGCGCCGCTGAGCACGACTTCATCACCTTCACGCACGACAAAGAAGCCCGGTTCATCCGGTGCACGCTGGTGAAAAGGCTGCGTGGCATTGTCCAGCGCAAGCGTGCGCGGCGCCTCGGCTGGGAAGCCGAGAGGGATGGTTTGTCCGCATTCAAAATTGGCCGAGTGATGGGCGCGTTTGCGAGCGCGCAGATCCTCAACAAAACGATGGATCAAGACCGGCATGGCTGGATTGCGGGCGGCGCTCGATTCCGCGGGATTCCAGGCCAGCAGCAGACGGCGGGTCACGCGGCCATCATCCTGCGTGTCCTGGCGCACGAGGGCGAGCGGCTTGCCGTCCTTCCAGAGCAACGGCTCATCGTTCGGCGCCAGCGATAACGGAGTGGCGGCCGGGGTGAGCAGTCCGGCCCAGTCGAGATCACGCGTGAGAAGGTGGTTTTCCGCCAGCACTGGCGCGGGATCGAGCGCCGCGACGCTGCCTGTGCCGGCGCCACCGTATTGGATCGCATGCGTGGTCACCGCTTCGCCCAATTCGCTGACGGTCAAATCGAGGTTCGCGTCCGCAGCCCCGGCAAGTTCCAGGTCGTCGAGCGCTGACAGCAGGCCGGTAAAGAGGCGGCTTTCCGTTTCGCTGCTGATCCGCACCAGGGCACGCAACTGGCGCGGCTGCGGCCGGACCAGGGACAGGCTGTCATCAAGCGCAAAACGGTCCGCGCTCAGATGCAGCACCGCCCGGTCAATGCCAGCGGGGAAGGCACCGGACAACGTCCATGTTTGCCCTGGCGCGAGTTCGATACGCTGGCGGGCAGAAGCGCTCGCTGCGCCGGCGGCTTGCGGCCACTCGCTCCACCACTCGCGGGTTTGCGGCTCGCTGCCGTGATTGCGGACGAGAGCAGACCAGCGCGTTTCACCGCCGGCGTCTGGGGTGCTGGTGGAGAGTCCTGCAAAACCGGCATTGCTGAATGGCTCGCCCACAAGAATCAGTCCGGTGCTGGCGAGCGGAGCTTCTGGCCGGCGGTCGCTGACAAACAGAACCGCGCCATCCGCCTTCACCAGAGACCGGGCCAGCGTGATGGCATCGGCAGGATCATGGGAGCCGCGGCGGGGTCGCCAGTTCGGCAAACTGTCGAGCAAAGCGGCAAGTTCTCCGCCGCGATACAGCAGCGCCTGCCGGGTATCCGACTCCATCAGCAGCCAGTCGGTCTTGGCGGCAGCACGCCCCCAGGGCGCGAGCGCGCGAGCGAGCGCCGGCTCCAGTGCTTCAGCCTGAAAAGCGGTCATCGAAACCGAACTGTCGAGCACGACGGCGATGCTTTGTCGCGAGTCGGCGCGCGTCCAGCGTGGTTCGGCGAGCAGCCAAGTGACGATGAGCGCGGCCAGCAGTTGCAGCCAAAGGGGAAGGGACTGGCGCAGGCGCTCCAGGCGCGCGCCGCCGGAACTGATTGGCGCGGCGTGCTCAAGCAAAAACAGCGTGCTGGTGACGACCCGCCGCGAGCGCTCCTGCAAAAAATGAATCAGCACGATGACCGGCAGCGCCAGCAGGGCATAGAGAGCGGCGGGGTTGGAAAAATGCATGGAATCAGCCACCGGTCGAGGCTGGGCGCAACGTTGCGCGGCGAAGCGGGAGAGCAACCGCTTTGGCGCCTGGCATCCAAAACACCGCGAGGCAAAATTAGCCAGGACAACCCCGCGATTCATTTCAGCGAATCAGCATGGCGCGGGCTGTGCGACATGGCCTCGCCGGCCTTTTTTAGGCCTGGTTGATTGAAGCGCTGTTCGAGCGGTGGCGCACTGTGACGAAGCCGCCGCTTCGGAAAAAATTCGCACGACAGGGACGGCATCGGCGCTACAGTTCCTTGTTTATGCCTGACAGTGTCGAATCTTTCTTCACCCCGCTCAACACCTTCATCATGGGGTTCGTGCTGGGAATCATTTTCCTGGTCCTGGCCCTCTACTCGCATTGGAAAACCAAGCGCGAGTTCAAGCGCTACCAGCGGCATTTGAGTGACAAATTGGAACTGGACTCCCGCAACATTCAGGAGCTGAACAAGGAGCGCGCGCGCCTTTCCCAGGAGAACGAGCACCTGCGCCTGCAAGTGGCGCGGCTCAATGAAAGGCCGGACAACAAGCTGCATCGCGAACTGGAAATCCTGGCGCGCGCAGAGAAGCACATGATGATCAACGCGCCCGGTTTTGCTCCCGCATGGGAAATGGCCAAGTCACAGGCGATGAGCCAGTTGGAGACCGAGGAAAAGGGTCTGTCGTTCCCGCAAAAAATCTTCCGCAAGTTGTTAGGTCCAGGCGCTGCCGGCGCGACGCAGCCGGTGCTGGTGGAATCGGGGGCTGATCATGGCAAGGCGGCAACGACGGAGGGCAGTGGGCAGGAGCCTTGATGAGCGGCGAAGCATTGACAAAACCAGGTGAATGGCTGGTTTCCGATTGGGCGGATGAGCGTTTGAAGGTGCCGGGGCGGCCGTTTCGCGGTTTGATTTTCGATTGTGACGGCACCCTGGTGGATTCGATGCCGATCCATTACCTCGCTTGGCTGGAGTCGCTGCGGCATCACAACGCGCCGTATGACTTCACGGAGGAAGTGTTTTATGCGCAGGCCGGCGTGCGCGAGCAGGATGTGGTGCGCATGCTCAATGCCGAGCACAACGCGGTTGTCGATCCCGACTCGGTGGCTGAGTTCAAGAGCACCATCTTCCAGCATCGCTACCTTGAGGTGAAAGCCATTCAGCCGGTTGCTGAAGTGGCCCGCGCCGCAAGCGCGGCGGGCATGCCCATCGCCGTGGCATCCGGCAGCGAAGAACACACCGTGCGCGGCTGCCTGACTGTCACGGGCTTGATCGACTTGTTCGAGATCCTGATCACCCCGCGCCTGGTGCAGCGCGGCAAACCGGCGCCAGACATGTTCCTGCTGGCAGCCGAACGCATGGGTGTGGCACCGGAAGACTGCCTCGTTTTCGAAGACGGTCAGTCCGGTCTCGACGCCGCCGCCGCCGCGGGCATGACGGCCGTCTTTGTGCCGCGAACGCTGCGTTGAGGAAAGGCAGTGCTCAGGAAAGCGAATCGCGAGTGAGCGCGCCATCCACCAGGCGCATGGCGCCAGTGGGATTGGTATTTTGCAGCGCGAGTGGCAGTTCGCCATCGGGGAATCCCTGATAGCAAACCGGACGCACGAAGCGCAGGATGCTGCCGGTGCCGATGGAAGTGAAGTGACTGTGGCTGGCGGCCGGATAAGGCCCGCCGTGATGCATCGCAGGGCAGGGCTCGATGCCGGTGCCGAAACCGTTGAAGATGATGCGGCCCACCTTGCGTTCCAACACGCGCACCAGCGGCGCGTAGTCGCGCAGGTCCTGCTCGGTGCCGTGCAGGGAGGCGGTCAACTGCCCTTCCAATTTGCTGGCGAAGCGCAGCAGGTCGTCGAGGCTGGCGCATTCCGTGATGATGGAGCAAGGACCGAAAACCTCGCGTTGAAGCTCTTCGTTGTGTTCGAGGACGTCGAGCTTGGTTTTGAAAATGCGGCAGGCGGCTTGGGAGGCGCGGTGATCGGCATTGCTTTCCGAGTGGCCGGCCATCTTAAGGCCTCCGATCGTGTGCCAGACAGCAGTGCCCGCCTCGTAGGATTCGGCGATGCCGCGATGAAGCATGCTGGCGGGCGGAACGTTTTTGGCCAGCTCGGCTGTTTTGGCGGTGAAGTTTTCCAAGGCCGCGCCGCTCATGCCGAGCACGATGGCGGGATTGGTGCAGAACTGGCCGACACCCATGTTTACCGATTGAATGTAGGCTTCAGCGATCTGTTCGCCGCGTTCTTGCAGGGCGCCGGGCAGGAGGAAGACCGGATTGATCGAGCCCATCTCGGCATAAACGGGAATGGGGTTCGGCCGTGCGCTGGCAGCATCAAACAAGGCCCGGCCGCCGCGCAGGGAGCCGGTAAAGGCCACCGCTTGCGTGAGCGGGTGCTTGACCAGGGTCAGCCCGATTTCATTGCCGCGGCCCTGCAGCAACGAAAAACAGCCGGCGGGCAGGCTGTGCTTCAGCAGCGCTTTGTAAACCGCGCGGGCCAGCAGCTCGCAGGTGCCGGGGTGAGCCGGGTGGCCTTTCACCACCACCGGACAGCCGGCCGCCAAAGCGCAAACGGTGTCAGTGCCGACCACCCCGATGGCGAACGGGAAATTGCTGGCTCCAAAAACCGCCACCGGACCGATGGCCACATGCACCTTGCGCACGTCCGGTTTGGGCAGCGGCTGGCGGTCAGGCTGGGCACGGTCGATTGTGGGGCTAAGCCAGGAGCCTTCCCGCAGCAGGGCGGCGAACATCTTGCACTGGCTGACCGCGCGACCACGCTCGCCCGTGAGACGGGCCATGGGCAGCGCGGTTTCTTGATGGGCGCGTTCGAGCAAGGCATCGCCAAGGGCGAGGATTTCCTCGGCCAGGCTTTCCAACATGGCCGCCCGCGTCTCCGGCGTGGCAAGGCGCAGGTCGTCAAACGCGGCATCCGCGGAGAGCAGGGCGCCGTTGGCGTGCTCGGCGGTGGCGTCGCCAAACGCGGGCTCGAGCGCTTCGCCCTTGGCGGTGTGGCAGGCGTGAAAGAGGGAGCCAGTGGGAGCGACTTCGGCCCCGGCGATGAGATGGTGTCCGTTGATTTGCATGGGAAAAGGAGGGTTGGGAGATGATTGAAGATTTTAACCGTTAACCGGCGCTCATGAAGTTGGAAAGCGTGCCGATATGATCGATGCGGATGCGCACCTCGTCACCGGGCAGCAGGGTGAAGTCATCCGGCGGCACGGTGCCGGTGCCAGTCATCAAGTAGGCCCCATTGGGAAACGTGTTGTCACGATAAAGAAAGCCCGCCAGTTCGGAAGGCGTGCGCTTGAGCTGGGCGAGCGTGGTGGCGCCTTCAAACACGGCCGTGCCAGCGCGCAGAATGGTGCAGGCGACGGCGGTCTCCGGTGGTAGAGGCTCGCGCCGGAGCAGCAGGGCGGGACCAATCGCGGCGCAACGCGCAAAGCACTTCGCCTGCGGCAGGTAGAGTGGATTTTCTCCCTCAATGTCACGGCAGGACAGGTCGTTGCCGGCCGTGACACCGATGATTTCGCCGCGAGAGTTGATGGCCAGGGTGAGTTCCGGTTCAGGCACCATCCATTTCGAGTCCGAACGCAAATGCATCTCACCACCCGGGGCGACGACACGCTGTGGAGTGGCTTTGAAAAAGATCTCCGGCCGCTCGGCCTCATACACGCGGTCGTAGAAGCTGCCGCCGCCCGCGTCTTTGCTCTCCTCCATGCGCGCGGTGCGGCTGCGGTAATAAGTCACGCCGGCAGCCCACACCTCCTGGCTGCCGATGGGCGCCAGCAAACGCTCCGGAGCGGCAACGGCAGGCCCGTTCAAGGCATCCGCGACGCGAGCCTCGAGGTCCGGCGCGTTGAAAAGCTCGTCCCAGTCTTGCGCCGGCACGGCATGCCAGGAGTCGCCGTTTCGAACAAAAATGCCATCGGTGGTGCGGTGCAGCAGCATGAGTGCTGAGGCTAGACGGCGCGTCTGGTTGGTCAATCAAGGAATGGCGATGAAATCTGCCAGATTTTGGCGATCACCATGGAGACACGGCCGTGAAAATTCGCTTTTTGAAAAGTTGCATCGCCCGCAAAGGTCGCTAATGTGCTCGTCCGCTGCTTTCGACGGCAGTATCGCGTTACCCCGTGGTGTAATCGGTAACACAACGGATTTTGGTTCCGTTTTTCTAGGTTCGAGTCCTAGCGGGGTAGCCACTCTAAACGCGGCAGGAATGGCCTCAATAAGGCACTTTGTCCGGCTTGGCCGCCCAGGCTTCAAACACAGCCAGGGCTTCCTGCTGCAAAGCCTGCCGGATGGGCAGCGAGCGCCGCTCCACAGGCAGGGGAATTTCCCGGTAAAGGAAGTCGTCGTCAAAACCGATGGCGGCGGCGTCCGCGCGCGCGGCGGCGAAAACCACCCGGTCCACGCGCGCCCAATAAGTGGCAGCGAGACACATGGGGCAGGGCTCGCAACTGGTGTAGAGCACGCAGCCTGCCAGGCTAAAGTTCTGCAATCGCTCTGCCGCGGCGCGGATGGCGACGACCTCGGCATGCGCGGTCGGATCGTTGAGCGTGGTGACTTGATTCCACCCCTGCGAGATCACTCCGCCATCCTTGACGATGACCGCACCAAAGGGGCCGCCGTGACCGGCCAGCATGTGAATGCGTGAAAGCTCAATCGCTTGCCGGAGGAAATCGTCGTCGTTGGAGTAACTCATGAATGGTGGTGTCTTCCAGCGCAGTTTCCGTGCAAGGCGGACATGGGAAAGCGAAATCATCTAGGGTGCGCTCTCCCAGAACTTCTCTCTCACAGCCCCCTTTGCATTTGCAAGCCTCCTGCTTTCAGGATATCCCCGTTTCCTACTGGCCATGATTTCAAAGTCTGTATTCTTTTGTTTATCGGTTTCATTCTTGTCCGAGTTCATGATGGCGGAAACTGTCACCGTCTCCGACCCCGAACCCGCGCGCAAGGCCGTGCGGGACGCCCAGCCCGGTGACGTCATCGTTCTCAGCGCTGGCGAGTGGAAGGACGCGGATCTGCGGCTCGATGGCGAGGGCAGCGCGGAATCGCCGATCCTCATTCGTGCGGAGGCTCCGGGAAAAACGATCCTCACCGGCGCCTCCCGCCTGCGCCTCGGCGGCAGCCACCTCACCGTCTCCGGGCTGCATCTGCACAACCTCACCGGCGCAAAGGCAGACTGGCTGGAGTTTCGCATCGATTCGAAACGCCGGGCCTCGCATTGTCGCGTGACCCAGTGCGCCTTCACGGAGGCCGCGGATTTCACCGCCGCGGAGTCCGAGAATCGCTGGATCGGAATCTACGGCGAGGGCAATCAACTCGATCACTGCCGCGTCGAGGGCAAAAAGAACAAGGGCGCGACGGTGGTCGTCTGGCTGGGAGAGCAAGACAGCGGCCGACACCACCTGCATCACAATCATTTTGGCGCGCGGCCGCGCCTTGGAAAAAACGGCGGCGAGACCCTGCGTGTTGGCGACAGCGAGACGTCCATGCAGGACGCGCTTTGCGTGGTGGAGGGCAATTTGTTTTATCGCTGCGATGGCGAAACCGAATGCGTCTCCAACAAATCCTGCGGCAACATTTACCGGGGCAACACCTTCCTCGAAACCCAGGGCACGCTGACCCTGCGCCATGGCAATCGCTGCGTGGTCGAAAAGAACCTTTTCATCGGCAACAAAGTCAAACAAACGGGCGGCATTCGCGTGATTGGCGAGGACCACCAAGTTCTGGATAATCACCTGCAGGAGCTTGAAGGCGATGGGTTTCGCTCCGGCATCGCACTCATCAATGGCATTCCCGGCAGCCCGCTCAATGGCTACTTCCAGGTCAAGAACACGCTGATTCGCGGCAACACGCTGCTCAACTGCAAACGCAGCTTGTTGCTGGGTTACAATGACGTGGACGAAGCCACGCTGCCGCCTGTGGGTGTGCGGATTGAGGGAAACCGCATCATCGCCCGCGCTGGCCAGCCTGCGATTGAGACGAAACTGGCCGCCGAGGTCTTTGCATGGACGGACAACGAAGCGCAGGCCGAAAAACTGGGGCTGGCTGAGACCGGAGGATTACGGCTGATGGAGAACATCAATCTCACGCCGCGCTCGCAGCCGGGTTTTTCGGACTTTGGTGCCTCCTGGCTGCGCTGAAAAATGACTCCGAAACTCAAACGCGACCTCAAAAAGCTCGAAGCCCGCGCTTACCGCGCCGTGGAATGGTCGGAGGACGTCCTGCGCCGGTATCATCAGATCGCCCCGTCCCTGCAAGGCGCGGAAGCCGCCTGCCTGCGGCGGCTCTACCAATGGATGTTCGCGCCGGTCACCGTCTGGCCCGTCAACGTCCGTGACGCGCTGGACGAGTGCCTGGTGCTCTTGGAGAAAGGCCAGCCTCTCAACGCTTGGCAGCGCCTCCTCGCCGACCTCCTGCCGCCCCCGCCCGATGAAGATGTCCGCG
>CAZKMS010000170.1:0-11035 GCA_964553805.1 uncultured Verrucomicrobiaceae bacterium | reverse complement strand
GCACCTTGGGGTTGGCCTGATCCTCGGGAAACACGGCCTTGATTTTGTGCTCGCGGATCACCGCGATGGTCTGCGCCAGGTATTGCGGCGAGGCGTCATCGCTGCGGCCCAGGCCGAGCACCGGCACCGATTTGAAGCCGAACTCCTTGCAGAAGTAGCCAAAGGCCGCGTGCGCCGTGACCAGCTTGCGATCCGCCCGCGGGATCCGCGTCAGTTCCTTTTTCGCCCAGGCCTTGAGCGCGGCAAAGTGTTTGCCCGCCGCTTTTCCACCCGCTTTGTAGGCAGCCGCGTTGGCGGGGTCCGCTGCGGAAAACTCATCTCCCAAAACGCGCGCCGCGCGCTCCATCGCATCCGCGCTGTGCCACCAATGCGGATCGATGCTCGACTTCGCATGCGCCGGGCAGCAGATGAAAACTTCGCTGCCCGCCTCCACCACCACGGAAGGCACCAGCTTGCCCACTTCCACCACCTTCACGCCAGTGCCAACGCTGTCGCGCAGCTTGTCCAGATAACTCTCCAGGTTTTTCCCCGAGGCCAAAATCAACGTTGCGCCGCGCATCGACGCGATGTCGCGCGCCGTCGGCTCGAAGTGATGCACGTCGCCGCCAGGTTTGACGATCTCCACCACGTCCACGTTCGCGCCGCCCACTTGGCGGGCGAGATCGGCCAGGATCGGATGCAGGGTGGCCACTTTCAGCGCCGCAGGCAGCGGCGGCGCGAGCAGCAGGGAGGCAAGAAAAACAAGTCGTTTCATGATCAGGATGGAGTTGGAATAGTTAACGCACTTCAGGCCCGCCCCAGTTCAGACTGATCTGACCCCAGACACTGTGGTCATCGCCAAACTCGCTGGAGTGATCGAAGTTGTACTGGACGCGAAATTTCACGGTGCGGGCCTCATTGAGGTAATACGTCAGACCCGGGCTCAATCTAAACCGATCGTCCTGGCCGGCATCGCGCGCCCCCGCCACGCACTCCGCCCGGAGGCCAGCCTCGAACTGGCTGTTGAAGCCGTAAAGCAGGCTGCTGTAAAAGCCCCAATCGCGCAGCGTCGCCCGGCGCGCAGCTTCCTGATCGTGGGGCTCCTCATGCTCGTCTTCGTGATGCGCGTGATCATCTTCATGGTCAGGCGCATGCTCCGCGTGGCCGTCTTCGTGATCGTGCTCATGCCCCGCCAGCTCCATGCCCGCATCAGCGCCCCAGCGCCGCCACATCACCTCGCTGCGCCAGCGCAGGTAGCGGCCGCCCGGCTCGAAGCCGTTTTCCCGCCATTGGTATTCGAAATGCGCCCCGTAAATCTGCGTGCCGCGGCCGTATTGATTGCCTCCCCAGGCGCCGGAGAGGCCCGCGCGATACTGGTGAAAGTCGTTGTAGTGGTAAATGTTTGTCCAGTTGGCCACCGTCACCACATCGTCAAATGCCGCGCCTTCAGCGGAGAAGTCCGCGCCCTCGATCTCGCGACTGCCGCGGTGGTGATGCCCATGCGGGTCCGGCGCCACGCCCACCGCCACATCCAATTGTGACGTCCACGGCAGCGGCAGCTTCCACGCCACATCCCCGCCGATGAGCGTCAGCGAATCCTCCCCGAGCAACCGCGCGTTTGCCAGATACTGATCCGCCCAATCGAAGCCATGCGGGTGGTAGGTGTTCTGGATGCCGAAGCGGTTGTAAAAGCGGCCGCCGCGCCATTCGAAGCCGCCAAGCACACCCGCATCCAGGTTTTGCGCCTTCACAAACCACTCCTCAAACACGCCCTCCCAATGCCCGTCCGAGTCGATGTTGCCCGCGTAGGTCGCAAACGCCTCGAAGTGCTCGTTGAAGCGGCCGGAGACGCCGAACTCCAGGTTCTGCCAGGTGAATCCGTTGGTGTTGGGATCGTGGTGCCCAGCCTGCAGATTCTCCTGCTGGGTGGTGGAGCCGCCAAAGGCGGTGTCCGCGTGCAGGTGCGGGAAAAGAACGCCGCCCAGGCTCACATCCATGCCAGTGACCCAATCCGCCGCCTCCAGCTTGCCATCCATGGGCAGCACCACCGGCGACCCCATCGCTGTGAAGGGCGTGTAAACGTAGCGGCCCTGGCGCTGCGCGTCGAACTGGCCGCTGCCGCTGCCTTGCGCCAGCATAGCCTGAGCGAACGCGAGCGAGCTGACGAAGGCAAGAAAAAGGGGAGAAGAGAGGCGCATAAGGCAATCAATTTGCAAATAAGTCACTGAAAGCAAGAGTCAGTGCAAGTTTTTTGCGTTTGTTGGCACCTTTTTGTATAAGCACACGCGCACTGCTGACCCCGCAAAGTTGGCACGCGGCCTGCTTACACCCCTTGATGAGAATTGCGGCCTCACACCCGCCAACGCTCACCATCAACAACCCAAATCAACCAAGCATGAAGAAAAACATGACATCCCTCATCACCAAGTCAGTTGCGGTGCTCGCTGCTTGCGTCGCCCTCAACGCGCACGCCGGCTCCGAAGCCAAGGTCGTGGCTCCAACCGTCGTTCCGGAAGAGGACGACTCCCTCGGCATTGAAGCCGGCATCGGTTACGACAGCCGCCTCTACTTCCGCGGCATGTGGTTTGCCAACCACGATGTCTGGGCCAGCATCTCCTCCTCTGTCACCCTGACAGACAACCTGAGCCTCGACCTGTCCGCCTGGTATGTGGACAGCGCCACGAGCCTGAATTACTCCGAACTGGACCTGGGCGCCGGGCTGACCTATGATGCTGGTTTTGCCAGCTTCACCCTTGCCTACACCTGGTACTACTTCTTCAACGGGTTCTTCGGTGACGGCGTCGGCCAGGACTACGCGCATGATCTCTCGATCGCCACCACGATCCCCATCGGCCCGGTGAACCTGAATCTGCTCTATGCCTATGACTTCTACATCTCCGCCTCCTATGCGGAGCTGGGCCTGGACAGCGAAATCAAGGTCACCGACTGGCTTTCGATCGTTCCCGCGGCCGTCATTGGTTACGGCATCGATGGATACTACACCTTCGGCACGGCTGGCTCCGACTGGAACCATGTCGGTCTGAATCTGTCCTTCCCGATCACCCTGACCAAAACCGCCACCCTCACCCCTTACGTCGCTGCCAACTTCTCGTTGGATGCCCGCGAAGGCGTGAACACGATTGAAGGTGAAGATGAAGTCTGGGGCGGCGTCGCTCTGACCATCACGTTCTAATTCCTCCCCGCATTTCAGTAGTAGTGGTAACCTGCCCGGGCGGTCGCGAGACCGCCCGGGCTTTTTTTGCGCTTTTGTTTTCCATTGCCGCGCCGCGCATCTTCGCTTCAACTCCGGGTCATGCCCAACGACACCCCGCCAACCGCGCTCAATTGGAACTCCCGCTCGCTGACTCATGGCTGGCAACGCGGCATTCACGCTTTTTATTGGGGCCTGGGCTGGCAAAAGGAGGACTTCGACAAGGCGCAGATCGGCATCGGCACGCCCCTGCTCGACGGCAATCTCTGCAACGTGCATGCTTATGAGCTGGCCAAGCTGGTGCAGGAAGGCTGCGCCGAAGCCGGCCTGATCGGTTTTCCCTTCGGCGTCAGCCCGGTGAGCGACAACATCACCCAGGGTCACGAAGGCGGCAACGCCTCCCTGCCCTCCCGCAACCACATCGCCAACGGCGCCGAGTTGGTCTGCTCCTCGCATTGCTACGACGCCCTGGTCGGCATGCATCACTGCGACAAAAACGGCCCCGGCTTTGCCATGGCGCTGGCCCGCCTGAACTACCCAGGCCTCATCGTCAACGGCGGCTCCATTTTGCCCGGCTGCCACCAGGGCAGACCCACGACGATTCTCGATGTCTATGACGCCGCCGCGCGCGCCGCCAACGGCACCATGAGTTTCGACGAATCCGAGCAGCTCATCCGCACCGCCTGCCCCGGCCCCGGCGGCTGCGGCATCGCGGCCTCCTTCAACACCTGGGGCATCACCATGGAGGCGATCGGCCTCAGCCTGCCGGACACCTCCTCCATGCCCGCCGTGGATGAAGGCAAACGCGCGGAGTCCCGCCGCGTCGGCGCTGCCGTGCGCCGCCTGCTGGAGCGCGGCATCCGTCCGCGTGACATCCTCACGCGACAGGCCTTCATCAACGCCACCACCACACTGGCGGCCATCGGCGGTTCCACCAACGGCATCCTGCACCTGCTGGCGCTGGCGCGCGAAGCAGGCGTGGCATTTGACCTGCGTGACATCCAGGCGGTCTGCCGCCGCACACCGGTTCTCTGCAACTTCGCGCCGCGCGGCGGCGGCACCATGCACGACCTGCATCTGCTGGGCGGCACCTCGGTGCTGCTAAAACACCTCCTTGACGGCGACCTCCTCGATGGCTCCTGCCTCACCGTGACCGGCCAAACCTTGGCGGAAAACCTCGCCGGCGCACCGCGCGTGCGCCGCGACCAGGAATTGATCGCGCCGCTGGAGCGCCCTTTCAAAGCCTATGCGGACATCCAAATCTGCTTCGGCAACGTCGCGCCCGAAGGCATCGTCTTCAAAGTCTCCGCCATGGAAAACCCGCGCTTCTGCGGCACGGCGATCTGTTTTGACGATTCGAAAGAAGTGCATGAAGCTGCCGCAGCCGGACTCATCAAACCGGGGCACGTCGTGGTCATTCGCGGCAGCGGTCCGGTCGCGCGCGGCATGCCGGAGTTGCACGTGGCCAGCGCCGCCCTGGCCGTGCCGGAACTCAAGGGCAAGGTCGCCCTCCTCTCCGACACCCGCGTCTCCGGCGTCTCCAGTGGCGCGGTCGGCGTGCATTGTTCGCCGGAGGCGGCGGCCGGCGGACCCATCGCCGCGGTGCGCGATGGCGATCCTGTGTCGTTCGATTTGCTCGAGGGCGTCATTCACGTCGAAGCCGATCTCGATGCGCCCGAGCGTGCGGCCACAAAATCGGAGATCAAACACGAGCGCGGTTACCTGGCCGACTTCGCCGCCACCGTCAGTCAGGCGCACGACGGCTGCGTGAGCCGCTGGGCTTTGCGTTGAGGTGTGACTTCTCCAGCACCGCCGGCAAAGGCGGCGGCGTAGTTGAAAGCCATGCCTCATCGTGTCGTCATTCACTGGTTTCGCCGCGACCTGCGCCTCACCGACAACACCGCGCTGCATCATGCCGCGAAGGAGGCGGAGCAGGTGGTCCCGGTTTACCTTCTCAGCACCTGGAAACGAACGCACCACTGGACCGGAGCCAAACGCCAGCAGTTCTTGTGCGGCAGTCTCGCGTCACTGGCCGGTAATTTGGAGGCCATCGGCTCGCGCTTGATCCTCCGCGCCGGCGATGCGCGCGCTGAACTGAAGCGTCTGATCCAGGAGAGCCGGGCTGAAGCGCTTTATTTCAACAACGACTACGACCCGTTCAGCCGGGAGACCGAAAAGCAAGTGCAGGGCCTGTGCCGCGAACTCGGCATCGAATGCCACGGCTTCAAAGATCGCGTCCTGCATGACCCGGGCGAGGTGCTGACCGGTGACGGCGAGCCCTACCGTGTTTTCACCCCTTACAGCCGCAACTGGCTGGCCCAGGACAAACCATCGCCGCTGCCCCGTGTCACCCACCTCGGCCCACCTCCCGAGCTCTTGTCAGAGCCGCTGCCCACGCTGGAGCACTGGTACCTTGCCAGCGAGAACGCCGCCATTCTCGAAGCCGGCGAACGTGCTGCCCGGACACGCCTGAAGCAGTTCACCGCCTCCGAAGGGCTCGAGCACTACGCCAAGCGACGCGATCTTCCTGCCGGCCGGACGACGTCCCGGCTCAGCCAGGACCTGCGCTTCGGCCTGACCGGCATTCGCGAGCTTTACGCCCGCTGCCAGCGGGCCACTGAGGCCCATCCACACGCTGCCGATTCGGCGCAAACCTTCATCAAGGAGCTGGCTTGGCGTGAGTTCCACCTCGCCATCCTTTGGCATCATCCGGAAGTTCTCGATGAAGAGTTTCATCCCGGCTGGCGCGGCCTGCCCTGGCCGGGCAGCGAGGCGCATTTCGAGCGCTGGAGTGCGGGTCTGACCGGTTTTCCCATCGTCGATGCCGGCATGCGCGAACTCCTGCAAACCGGCTTCATGCACAACCGCGTGCGCATGATCACCGCCATGTTTCTCACCAAGGACCTGCACTGTCACTGGCGGCTCGGCGAAAGCTTTTTCATGCGCCACCTCGTCGATGGCGAGATCGCCTCCAACAACGGCGGCTGGCAATGGAGCGCGGGCACCGGCGCCGACGCCGCCCCTTACTTCCGCATCCAAAACCCCTGGACGCAGACCAAAACCTACGATCCCGCGGGCGCCTACATCAAACAATGGCTGCCAGAACTGCGCGACGTGCCCGCCGCGCTTTTCCAAAAACCGCCCGCGGGCGGACAATCTTTGGCGCGGGGTTATCCAGCGCCGGTCGTGGATCACCACACCGAGCGCAACCGCACGCTGGCACGCTTCCAAGCCCACCGGCAGCGCTGACAAAAGGGTTGACCCCGCCCCTCGCGCTCGTATCGCATGGCAGACCATGCGCATCCGCACTTTCCAAGGACTCAGCCCCGCTCCCGAGCACGCCGCCGCCGTCGCCGCCGTGCCTTACGATGTCGTCAATCGCGAAGAAGCCGCCGCGCTCGCCGAAGGCAACCCGCTTAGCCTGCTGCATGTGGACCGCGCTGAAATCGATCTCGACCCCGACCTCGATCCCTACTCGCCCGAGGTGTATGCCCAGGCCAAGACCGCGTTGGACAAGCTGCAGGCCGATGGCGTGCTGCGCCGCGAAACCGCGCCCTGCATGTACCTTTACCGCCAAAGCATCAACGGCCACCGCCAAACCGGCCTCGTCACCGTCTGTCACATCGACGACTACGCAAACAACGTCATCAAAAAGCACGAAAAAACGCGGCCGGACAAGGAGAAGGATCGCACCACGCTGGTGGACACCCTGGGCGCCAACACCGGCCCCATCTTCCTCACCTACCCCGGCAGTGCCGGCATCAAGGCGGTGATCGACAACCACATCACCTCCGAGTCGCCGCTGTATGATGTGGCCGCGCCGGACGGCGTGCGCCATGAGGTCTGGCGCCTGCCCAATGCCAAGGCCATCCCGCTCACCTCGCTTTTCGCCGAGCAAGTGCCCGCCGCCTACGTCGCCGACGGCCACCATCGCGCCGCCAGCGCTTTCAACGTCGGCCAGAAACGCCGCGAGGCCAATCCTGCCCACACCGGCGCGGAGAACTACAATTGGTTCCTGAGTGTGCTCTTCCCCGGATCAGAGCTGAAAATCCTGCCCTACAACCGCGCCGTCAAAGACCTGAACTGCCAGGACCGCGAGGAGTTCCTCGCCAAAGTCGGCCGCATCTTCCAAATCGAACCCACCGATCAAAAAGAACCCTCCCGCCCAGGCGAGTGCTGCATGTATCTCAAGGGCCAGTGGCATCGCCTGACCTGGCAGCCTGACAGCGAGGCCTCGCCCATCGGGCAACTGGATGTCAGCATTTTGCAGGATCGTCTGCTCGCTCCTGTGCTCGGCATCGATGATCCCCGCACCAGCAAGCGCATCGACTTCATCGGCGGCATCCGCGGCACGGATGAGTTGGAGCAACTGGTGGACAGCCGGCGATTCGCCGTCGCCTTCTCCCTGTATCCCGTGACGATCGGGCAGTTGATGGCCATCTCCGACGCCGGTGAAATCATGCCGCCGAAAAGTACGTGGTTTGAGCCCAAATTGCGCTCCGGCTTCTTCATTCACACCCTCGAAGACTGAGAGCCCATCCGGCAAATGATCAAATCGAGAACGAGAGTCCAAGATGAGGACGGCACTCCGCTGTAGCCAGGTCAGCGCTGTAGCCGGCGTCTGCCCCCAGGGCTGTAGCCGGGGTCTGTGACCCCGGTGGAGGGCAGTGCGGCGCGCGCAGCCGGCCTCACAGAGGCCAGCTACAGCATTTGCCGGACAGGCTCTCCTCCACACGCCACTGTCATTCGTGGATGACGACAGTCGTCAGACCAAGCTGACACTTTCCACCCTCTGTCAGGTGTTCAGTTCATTCACTGCTAAAAACTGTTCAAAAAAACAGTGTTCTTTTGATTCCATGCGTCATGTAATTTATTTTTGAAATTATAAATCAGTGAATAAAATCTAGTTCACAACGATTCTTTTATGACTTCCATCTTGGAAATAGTCATCCAAATATGACATCATTGGAGCGTAATCGCTGATCAAATAGCAGATCATCATGACGTCTCCCGAGCCTACTCAACCTGGTGAAGCCCTGCGCGACCTGCTGGAAGAACGCGGCATCTCGCAAATCCGTGCCGCTCAGGCTCTTGGCATCAGCCGCGGCCACCTCAATTCCATCATCAACGGCCATAATCCGATCTCGGCCGAAATCAAACTCAAGCTGCACGACTTTCTCGACGTGCCACCGCAGCACTGGACCCGGCTGCAGGAAAAACAGGATGCCTTCGCCGCCACCCCCGAAGGACGCGAGCATTTGCAGTCACAGCAACGCCGCGAGTTTTTGGAGCAATTGCAGATGCGCTCCAGTCCGCGGCTGGATCAGGACAGCCTGCGGCTGGCGATCGATTGCGGCTGGCTCGGCATCGAGCCCTTCAGCCCTGCGCGCCTGAGCCGTGCGGGCTACTGGCTCGGGCTTGGCCTGCGCGGCATCGTCACCCGGCAAAAAGATCCCGCGCCCCATCCGGAGGAGACTGAGGTGCTGTTGAAACCGCGCTACGAGCTGGCTCCAGGCGCGGTGCTGAGCGTGCTCACGCTGGAAAAAATCCGCCTGCCCGAGGAGGTGGAAATGCGATTTGCCACAGCAGCGGACGTCTTTTGCGGCGCCGGGCTCGCGCTGCGCTGCCGGCAGCATTTTGAAGGCGGTCTCGAAGCCCCCATCTCCTTGCAGATCATCAACGAATCCGGCCGGCCGCAGACCCTGCGTTTCCAGGATCCCGCCGTTTTCATGCAGTTCGAGCATCATCCCGCCGAACTGTCAGGTCCGCCCTGATCGCCCTGCCTCATCAATCCCGCACAACACACACACAACACCCACTCAAGACACCCATGAACCGCCTGCCCCCTGTCATTCCGTCACAAAAAACCGCGCCAGCCTCCAGCATCGAAGCCGCCACCCTGCCCAGCCAACTGGTCAAGGAAGCTCAGGCGGCGATGATGCACTCCACCCTCCGCCACAGCGGCGTCATCCGCGAGCGCATGCAGGCGCTGAACATCCAGCCGCGCCCGTTTTCTTTCGATGACCCGGGCGTCTCTGTCTATTCCACGGACAGCCGCAGCCAAACCGCGCCGGATTGCCTCATGAACACCCTCATGATGTCCGCCGCGCACAGTGCCGCCCTCGACCTCCACAACCTCGCCTGCACGGTCCAGCCGGTGACCCCGCTGCTCGACGCCAACGAGCGTTTTGGCATCGCCTTTTTCGCGCAAATTCGCGAGAACGCCGGCGCGGCGGTGCGCCTGCGTGACACGCTGGATTTGATCGCGGCGGAAATCGGCGCCCGCAGCCTGCAGTACGTGCCCGAGCGTCCGTGGATCGAATTGGTGCATCAAATGCTGAGTCCCTTCCCTTCTCCGCTCGATGCCTCCGTGCTGCTGCCCGTGGAACTGATCCGCATCCGCTTCCGCGGCATGGATTGGGCGCAAATGGAAGGCCTGCTCGCTGATGCCCTGCGCGCCCTGCCGGCAATCAACGTCAAACGCGGACGCAAAGACGTCTTCACCTTCACCCTCAGCGGGCACTTGTAACCCCATCAGGCGGAACCCGGCCGGAGCCTGCCTGCGCCGCCTGGCGCCAAAAAACCCGC
This sequence comes from uncultured Verrucomicrobiaceae bacterium, assembly GCA_964553805.1. Classification (GTDB taxonomy): domain Bacteria; phylum Verrucomicrobiota; class Verrucomicrobiia; order Verrucomicrobiales; family Verrucomicrobiaceae; genus JAGRPD01. The sequence goes on along the minus strand of CAZKMS010000170.1, from coordinate 1,257 downwards.
CTCTTCGGCGCTCAAAGGCCGCCAGTTGCCTTTCGCCAGCCCGCCCAGTTCCAACTGGCCAATCGCCACCCGCACCAAACGCAGCACCTGAATGCCCCGCACCTCCAGCATGCGGCGGATCTGGCGATTGCGCCCCTCTTCCAGCACGATCTCCAGCCAGGCATTTTTGTTGCCCTGGCGCAGCAGCAACGCCGACTTCGCCTGCATGACGACGACGCCGTCGTGGATTCCCGCGACAAGTTCACGCAACAGACCCGGATCCACGTGCTGATCAATCTGGACGTGATAAGTCTTCTCAACCTGCGCGGCGGGGCTGGTGATGGCATCCGCCCAGGCCGTGTCGTTGGTGAAAAGCAGCAACCCCTCGCTGGCTTGATCCAGCCGGCCGACCGCTGAAAGGTGTGCCTTGGGAGCGTCCTGCAGGCAGGAGAAAACCGTCGGCCTGCCCTTTTCATCCACCGCAGTCGTGACCAATCCGCGCGGCTTGTTGAGCATCAGGTAAACCGGCGCCGCCGCCGTGAGCGGCATGCCATCCACCGTGATGAGCGGCCCATTCAATGCCACCGGAAACTCCGGATCGCGCCGCACCACCCCATCCACCCGCACCCGGCCCGCGCGAGCCAGCTCCATCGCCCGGCTGCGCGAGCAGTAACCGAGTTTCGAAAGGACACGGGCCAGACCGGGCATCTTATCTCAAGTTAAGCGCTCTGCCTGGCTTGATCAATGGAACCGCGCCAAGTTTTGGTTCATCCGGGAAGGCTTGCGCCGCAAAATTCACCCGGCAAAGCCGCCTTCTTTGTGTCTTTGCGCCTTTTGCGTGCCCAGCGTTCCCATCCTGCGCCTCACGCAGGAGGACCACCATCTTCACTGAATCGGCTCTTCTTCATGATGTCCTGTTCTCCTGCTTTTGGAGCCAGAACAGTGCCATTCCACGCTAACCCGAATGGCGCTGACTTAACGGGGATCAAGGACAAGATTGTTGATATCGGCTCTTGTGTTCTTAATTGATATAGTTAAATTGTTTGTTGAAAACAACAACCTTGTTTCTCCCGGGGTTTCATCGTCTTGGTTTGGGCCGCAAACCTGCATCCTGCGCCTCTGGTTTGCTTCCTCCGACCTCTGTGCTTGACGCCTTTTGCCTCTCCCACCCTGCAGAGCTGGGTCAAGCCGAAGGCAAAAGACCTCCAACATCTTCATCCACAGCGCGTGCAGGCGCTGCCGGAAACGCTCCCCATGCGCATCGTCACCGTGCGCGCG
>CAZKMS010000169.1:0-11037 GCA_964553805.1 uncultured Verrucomicrobiaceae bacterium | reverse complement strand
CTGAGGAAGTGTTTTTCGAGACGCTCAACGGTGCACTTTGAACTTGAACTCAAGCCCGTTATTGTCTTGGACTTTGATTCTTTGGCGCATGGGTGGTAGGTCTGTCATACACTCTCCTCGGTGGAATCCAAGAGGCTATTGCTGAGTATAGCAACACGAGCACGCTCAGAGGCCAAAAGAGCCAGAAGCCGGTTGATCGGTCAACCTCATGTAGTGCAAGCGGCACTAGCAGCCAAAGTGGGAGGAAGATGATGCACTCGATCGCAACAATGAACCTCGCCCATCTGACGCCACACAAATAGGCAAGTGCCGGAACAGCGAAAAGCAATTCGGCACCCAGAGCAGTCAATGCTGTGCTTATAGATCCCCTCTGCAGGTTCTCTGGGATAAGCCACAACGAATGTGCGAAAATCATGACCAGCATGGCAGTCGAGGCGAATCCCGCAAAGCTGCGATGATGGTATGAAATCATGGGCTGGAATGTCAGCAGTGACTCGATGGCTCCGTTAGTTGGGCGAACGTCTAAGGTGAGGCACGGAGCGCAGCGGAGTTGCCTCCACCGCCTTGTTCGCTTTGTTGGTTATGGTGTTTCTTTGCGAGGATGGAGATCACGCCATATCCCCAAGTGCTGATGTCGTCTCGATTCTCGATCTCGGCTGGCCAATCCCACCAAGGATCAATGTGGCCCAACAAATTCTTGCCGTTCTCGGTGATGGTCTTGATGTGCGCAAAGCCTCTCTCAATAACTTTAGCATTCTGAATATCGGATGGGTTTGGAGTCTTGGCACCAAACCAGTCGAGCAGACCAGCCAAAAAAGCTCTGGAATCTCTCGTTCCGTTCCGCTTGAGCTGAATAGCCAAAACGACACCACATCCGTATGCGCCGTTGGCGAGTGGTATAGCCCAATACTGTCCCGCTTGCATCTTTACTGTCGACTTTGGTGCAAAAGGATACATTGGAAGCGAACGTTGTTTAGACACACTAATGTATCGACGAACGTGATTCGTTAATAGTTACATGTTGATTTGCGGTATGATTCGTCCGTGGTTTTGGCATAAGCGAGTAGGACGGCTGGGCTGGTCGGGAAGTCGTGCATCCAATTGTTGCATGAAAAGGAATGACAGCAAGAAATGGTCTGGAAGTCAAACCTTTGGTGCCGCGGTGCGCATGGACGTGCAAAGCCACTGGGGGGGACGATTACAAGGGTGGGACGGCGGTGCTGCGGCCGGGGTCACAGACCCCGGCTACAGCGGGGGGCGGGGGTTAGTAGTCGCGGAAGGGGCCGCGGGGTTCGGTGGCGTCCATTTCTTGGCGCCAGGCGGCGAAGCGGTCCTGCATCATTTGGAGGACTTCGGGCTGGTCTTTGGAGAGGTCGGTGGTCTCGCCGAGGTCGGTGCGGAGGTCGTAGAGGCCTTTGCCTTTGGCGGAGTCGAGCCACTTCCAATGGCCGATGCGGGCGGCTTTGTCGGCGCGGCGCTGCCAGAAGATGGCTTCCCGCGGGGAGGTTTTTTCGCCGCGGAGGATGGGGAGGAGGTCGAAGCCATCCAGGGTGACGCCTGCGGGGGCGGGGGCGCCGCTGGCGGCGAGGAGGGTGGGGACGATCTCGAGGGAGGTCAGGAAGGCGTCGCTGACGGTGCCGGGGGGGATTTGGCCGGGCCAGCGGATGAGGAAGGGGACGCGGAGGCCGCCCTCCCACATGGTGGATTTGGCGCCTTTGAGGGGTTCGTTGCCGCCGTTGCCGCTGCCGCCGTTGTCGGAGAGGAAGAGGACGATGGTGTTGGCGGCCTGGCCGGTGTGGTCGAGCTCGTCGAGGAGCTGGCCGATGACTTCATCCATGCAGGTGACGGCGGCGTAGTAGCGGGCGAGTTTTTCATCCTTCACGAGGGGACGGTAGCGGGCGACGTACTCCTCGGGGGCCTGGACGCCGGGCTTCTGGCCGCCGTTGTCCTCGGCGAGGGTGGAGGCGCCGTGGGGGGCGTTGAAGGGGAGGTAGAGGAAGAAGGGGCGCTGGCCGGTGTGCTGGCGGAGGAAGTAGAGGGCTTCGCGACCGAAGACGTGGGTGATGTACTGGCCTTTGTCCTCTTCGGTGCGCTGGTTGCCGCGGAAGAGGGAGGGGACGCCGTAGCGGGCGTGGGTGTAGTAGTCGATGCCGTTGTTGCCGTGGCCGTAAAAGAAGTCGAAGCCGCGCTGGAGGGGCAAGTAGCGTTTGGCCTGGCCCATGTCCCATTTGCCGACGACGCCGGTGGCGTAGCCGGCTTTTTGGAGCATGTCGCCGATGGTGATTTCTTGCGGGTCGAGGCCGAGGGTCATCTCGGGGGAGACGGCGTATTCCTCGGGGGAGTAGCGGTGGCCGTAGTTGACGAGGTCGTTGCGGACCATGTCGTAGAGGCCGTTGCGCTGGGGGTAGCGGCCGGTGAGGAGGCTGCCGCGGGAGGGGGTGCAGGCGGGCCAGGTGACGTAGAAGCTGGTGCCGCGGGCGCCCTCGGCGGCGAGGCGGTCGAGGGCGGGGGTGTGCAAAGGTTTGGCGCCGATGCAGCCGAGGTCGGGGTAGCCCTGGTCGTCGCTGACGATGAGGAGGATGTTCGGCGGGGCGGCGGGGAGGGGGGCGGCGAGGCTGAGGCTGGCGAGCGCGAGGAGGACGGCGGGTCGGGACATGGGGAGGGTAACGCGGGGCGGGCGGGGGTTGTTGCCGGGGGGTGGGGTGGGCGCGGGGGATTGGAGATTGGAAAATGGAGATTGAGGGGAAGGCTGGGGGTTGAGGGCTGAGTAGGAGTAAGAGTAGGAGTTGAAGGGGGCGGGTTCTGGCGGAGAGTCGGGCTTATGCCGCGCGCGCGTCCTGTTTTGTCTCCTGCTTACCTGGGCATCGAGGGCGGAGGGACGCGCAGCACGGCGCGGCTGGAGGCGGCGGACGGCACGGTGCTGGCGGCGTTCATGGCGGGACCGGCGGTGCTGAGTTTGATGTCGGACCGGGAGCTGCTGTGGCTGCTGCGGCACATCGCGGGGCGGCTGCCGCAGGGGCCGGCGGCGGTGGGGATCGGCCTGGCGGGGGCGCGCACGGCGGCGGATGCGCAGCGGCTGCGGCGGGCGGCGGGCCGGGTGTGGCCGGGGCTGCCTTGCGCGGCGACGAACGATCTGGAGACGGCGCTGGCGGCGGCGCCGGAGCGGCCGGGGATGGTGGCGCGGGTGCTGGTGCTGAGCGGCACGGGCTCGTGCTGCTTTGGCCGGGCGGCGGACGGGCGGACGGCGAAGGTGGGAGGGCGCGGGCATTTGATCGGGGACCGGGCGAGCGCGTGCGACATCTCGCTGCGGGCGCTGCGGGCGGTGCTGGCGGATTTTGATCATCGCGGGCGCATGGGTGCGCTGGGGGCGGCGCTGCTGAATGCGCTGATGTTCAACGAGCCGGAGCAGCTCATCCCGTGGTCGCTGCAGGCGTCGAAGACGGAGATCGGGCGGCTGGCGACGACGGTGTTTGCGGCGGCGGCGGGCGGGGACAAGCTGGCGCGGCGGCTGCTGGCGGAGTCGGCGCTGATGCTGGCGGAGGATGCGGGGGCCTGCGCGGGGCAACTGGCGCGGCCGGGGGAGGCGCTGCAATTCGTGTTCAACGGCGGGGTGCTGCTGAAGAATCCGTCCTTTCTGGGCGCGGTGCAGCGGCGGCTGCGGGCGCGATTTCCGAAGGCGTGGATGACGCCGCTGGAGGTGCCCTCGGTGTGCGGGGCGGTGGCGCTGGCGCGGCAGTTGCCGCTGAAGGTGAACCCGGCGCCGGCGCACAGTCCGGTGAGGCAGTCGTTTGCCAGTCTGGCGCTGCCGGCGGCGCTGGCGGACTTGCGGATGCTGGCGGCCTCGCCCACGGAGCAGCGCAATCCGCGCACGATGGAGCTGGACAAGCTGCCGCTGGAGCTGGCGGTGGAGCTGATGCTGATGGAGGACACGGTGCTGGTGCCGATGCTGCAAAAGGAGAGGAAGGTGGTGGCGGCGGTGGCGCGGCGGGTGGCGGCGGCCTTCACCAGCGGCGGGCGTTTGTTTTACGTCGGCGCGGGCACGAGCGGACGGCTGGGGGTGCTGGACGCGAGCGAGATCCCGCCGACCTTTCGCGCGCCGCGGGAGCAGGTGCAGGGCATCATCGCGGGCGGGCGGCAGGCGCTGTGGAGCGCGGTGGAGGGGGCGGAGGACGATGCGCCGGCGGGGGCGGCGGCGGTGGCGCTGCGCGGGGCGGGGAAGAAGGATGTGGTGGTGGGCATTGCCGCCAGCGGACGGACGCCGTTCGTGTGGGGGGCGCTGCATGAGGCGAAGCGGCGGGGGGCGTTCACGGTGCTGCTTTGCTTCAACCCGGGGGTGAAAGCGGCGCTGCGGCGGGTGCGCGACGCGGCTTGGAAACCGGACTGCGTGATCGCGCCGGACCTGGGCCCGGAGATTTTGACCGGCTCGACGCGGTTGAAGGCGGGCACGGCGACGAAGCTGGTGCTGAACATGATCACGACGCTGGCGATGGTGCGCTGCGGCAAGGTGATCAGCAATTTGATGGTCGATCTGAACCCGTCCAACGTGAAGCTGCGCGACCGCGCGGTGCGCATGGTGGCGGAGCTGACCGGGGCGGCGCCGGAGCAGGCGGAGGCGGCGCTGAAGGCGACGGGCTGGGTGGTGAAGGCGGCCTACCGGCGTCTCGGCGGGCGTTGAGGGCGGGCGCAGACGAGCTGCTCCTGCTCGGGGGAAAGCGCGCGCCATTGGCCGGGTGGCAAGGGCAGGCCGGCGAGCTGCAACTCGCCGATGCGGACGCGAATGAGGCGCAGGGTGGGGAAGCCGACGGCGGCGGTCATGCGGCGGACCTGGCGGTTTTTGCCCTCGGTGAGGGTGAGCTCCAGCCAGCTCGTGGGGATGCTTTGGCGGACGCGGATGGGCGGATCGCGCGGCGGGTGGGCGGGCTCGGTTTTGAGCAAACGCGCTTCACACGGCAGGGCGCGGAAGTCTTTCAGGCGCACTCCGGCGCGCAGTTCGACGAGCGCGGGCGCGCTGACGAGGCCTTCGACCTGGGCGTGGTAGCTGCGGGGATGGGCATGGCGCGGGTTGAGCAGGCGGTCGTTCCAGGCGGCTTCGTCGCTGAGGAGGAGCAGGCCCTCGGAGTCGCGGTCGAGCCGGCCGATGGGATAGACGCGGGGCGGAAAGCCAAAGTCGGCGAGGGTGCGGTGCGCGGGCTGCTCCTGGGTGAACTGGGAGAGCACGTCGTAAGGCTTGTAAAAGGCGAGCAGCATCGCGGGGCGGGGGTCACTGGCGCATGGCCTGCGGCATGTCGAGCTGGAGCACGCTGTCGCGGATGCGGTCGAAACGCAGATCGCTCAGGCGCGGGTCCTCGTCCAGCGCGCGCTCGGCGAGCTGGCGGGCGAGCCGGACGAGGCGGGTGTCGGCCAGCAGGGTGGCGAAACGCAACGGCCCCTGGCCGCTCTGGGCGCGGCCGAGCATGTCGCCGGGGCCGCGGCGCTTGAGATCCTCCTCGGCGATTTGGAAGCCGTCGCTGGTTTCCTCGAGGATGGCGAGACGGTGTTTGGCGTCCTCGTCGTCGTCATCGACAAACAGCACGCAATACGAGGTGTGGCCGCCGCGCCCGACCCGGCCACGAAGCTGGTGCAATTGCGCGAGGCCGTAGCGGCCGGCGTTGTGCAGGTACATGACGGTGGCGTTGGGCACGTCGACACCGACCTCGATGACGGTGGTGGAGACGAGCGCCTCCAGTTTGCCGGCGCGGAAGTCGCGCATGACGCGGTCTTTTTCCTCCGCGTTCATGCGGCCGTGCAGCAGGCCGATGTTGAAATGGGGCAGGCGCTGGCTCCATTCGGTGTGGCCTTTTTTGGCGGCGGCCGCGTCGAGTTTTTCGGACTCCTCAATCAGCGGGTAAACCAGGTAAGCCTGGCGGCCCTCTTCGAGCTGGGCGTTGAGGAAATCGGCGGCTTCCTGCTGCTTCGAGGCGGGGCGGACCTTAGTGATGACGCGGCCGCGCTCGGCGGGTCGTTCGTCGATGGTGGAGACATCGAGGTCGCCATAAACGGTGAGCGTCAGCGTGCGCGGGATGGGCGTGGCGGTCATCACCAGCACATCCGGCGTGCGGCCGCGCTGGATCAGGCGCGCGCGCTGGGAGACGCCGAACTTGTGCTGCTCGTCGATGACCACGAGGCCGAGGTCGGGCAAAAGCTCGCGCTCATGCAGCAGCGCGTGGGTGCCGATGACGAGCTGGGGCACGGAGCGGGGAAACAATTCGGGAGCGCATGCGTTAGCGGAGACAGGCACGCGGGTTATCTGGTCTGCGGCGTCCACGACCGTCTGCGGCTGCGCCGCAAGGGTTTCCGGCGGGACGCCGGAAACGGCACGCGGGACGCGCGCGCTCCAAGTTTCAGCCACCTCCTTGCGGCTGCTGGTGAGCAGGGCCAGTTCGATGCCGAGCGGCGCGAGCCACTTGCGGGCGTTTTCATAGTGCTGCTCGGCGAGGATCTGCGTCGGCGCCATCAGGGCGGCTTGCGCGCCGCTTTCGATGGCCTGCAGGATGGCGAAAAAGGCGACGATGGTCTTGCCGCTGCCGACATCGCCGTGCAGCAGGCGGTTCATCGGCGCGCTGGCGCGCAGGTCGCGCCGGATCTCCTCCAGGCAGCGCGCCTGGGCACCGGTGAGGGCAAAGGGCAGCGCCGCCTGCAACTGCGCGGCCAGGCTGCCGTCACCGGCATGGGCGCGTCCGCCAGCGTCGAGCACGCTGCGGCGGCGGTGCACGACACGCAGTTGGTAGGCGAAAAATTCCTCCAGCGCCAGGTAGCGCCGAGCCTGCTCCAGCTCCTCCAGGCTCGCCGGGAAATGCAGCGCGCGCAGGGCACGGTCGGCGGACCAGCCGGCGAATTCGCCCTCGCTGGAGGGCGCGGGCAGCAAGTCGGCGGCGAGCGGCGCGTCCTGGCAGTGCTGCAAGGCGGCCCAGACCGCGCCGCGCAGCGCCTTCTGGCTGACCCCGCCGCGCAGGCGGTAAACCGGCGTGATGCGCCCGGTGTGGATGCCGCCGCCCTCGTCCTCGCCTTCCTGCACCACCTCATACTCTGGATGGTCCATCGACAGGCGGCCCTTGTATTCCTTGATGCGGCCGTGGATGAAAAGCTCCATCCCCTCCGCGATGGCGCGGCTCATGAAGGTCATGCCCCACCAGCGCAGCGTCAGCAGATCGCCCAGCACCGAGCCGCCAGCGGGCTGCACCTGCGCCTCAAACACCCCGCGCCCCCGGCCGCGGCCAAAGCGCTTCACCGTCGTCTTGCTGACAACGACGTGGTGGCAGGCCGGGTTGGGTCCCGGCGTGAACCCCGTCTCCGTCCCGCGCCGCCGGTCCTCGTGGCGAAAGGGCAGCCAGTCGAGCACGTCGCGCGCGCTGGCCAGGCCCTCCTTCTCAAGCTGCCGCACGTGGCGGCTGTCGAGGCCGGGCAGTTGATTGAGCGGCAGGCCGTCCGGAGCGGGCATCAGATCAGACCACGGTGCCGCGCGGTTTTTTCGCCTTCGGTTTCGGCGGCGCCTCGGGGATGCCTTCCTCCTGCAGGATGGTGTCCTGCGGCAGCGGCTGCGCGTCCGGTTCCGCCTCCGCCTCCGGGTCCGAGTAGGGGCTTTGTTTCTCGTAAAGCTCCAGCCGGTCCTGGAATTCATCCTCCAGCTTCTTGCGCGTCTCCGCCTCGACTTCCGCGTCCGCCTCCAGCACGGTGAGAGCCTTGCGCTGCCAGAGCACCGCCTCCACAAACTCCCCGTTGCGCGCCAGCGCCGCCGCCACCGTATCGATCACTTCGTAGCGCTCCTTTTCGCCCTCCTCGGCCAGGATTTTGAGCGCCTCCTTCGCAATCAGCACCGCCTGCTCCCCATTGTGCAGGCTTTCGTCCGGGCAGGTGGAAAGGAACCACGCCAAGTCGTTGATCGCCCAGGCATCTCCCGCGCGCGCCGCGCGTTGATACCAGCCGAAGGACCGGCGGTAGTCCACCGGCACCCCCACCCCCGTGTAATAAAGGTGCGCCATGCGCGCCATCGCCGGCACAAAGTCCTGCTTTGACGCCTTCAAGTAAAGCAGCGCCGCCCGCGCCGTGTCCTTCCCGACGTTCTCCCCCTTTTCCAGCTTCGCCGCCAAGGCTGCCATCGCCGGCGGGTAATTTTGCGCCGCCGCCTTTTCAAACCACGCCACCGCCTTCGCCCCGTCCTTTTTCACCCCCTGGCCCAGCTCGTAGGCTATCGCCAGCGCCTGCTGCGCCATCACAAAGCCCCCCTCCGCCGACTTGGTGAACCACGCCACCGCCTTCGCCGCATCCTTCGGCACGATGATCCCGTCCTCAAACAAGCTCCCGTACACATGCTGCGCCCGCAGGTGGCCCGCCTCTGCCGCCTTTTGCACCCACTCCACCCCCTTCTTCTCGTCCTTCGTGAAGCCCTCCCCCGTCAGGTAGCGCAGCCCCAGCTCGAACTGCGCATCCGTGTCCCCCCGGTCCGCAAACGCCTTCAGTTGCCTCTCCTGCTCCGCCTGCTCGGCGGGGGTCGGACGCGGCGTTTGGGCGGCAGCGGCCACCGGCAGCAGCAGCGCGAAAAGGAGCAGGTGCAGAGCTTTCATCGCCAAAAGATACGCCGCCCGCGCCCGCTTCTCAACCCGCGATGCAACTCACCCCGCCTCTCCCGCCGCCCGCTTGCTCTTCTGGAAGCGCACGTCACGCGCCTCCGCGATGAAGATCGTGTCCTCGCAGATATTCTTCGCATGGTCCCCGATGCGCTCCAGAAACCGCGCCACAAAGATCAGGTGCAGGTAGCCCTCCAGCGGACTCGCCCCCCTCTCCATCACCTCCAGCATGCTCCGGTCAAACGCCTTCTCCGCCGCATCCAGCTCCTTGTCCGAGGCCCGCGCCACCCCCGCCGCCGCCGCATCCCGCTCCACGAACGCACTGAACGCCGCCTCCAGATTGCGCAGGCACAGTTGGAAAAGCGGCTGCACCAGGCTGATCTCGGTCATTTCCGGAAGCTGGTTGATGTGGCGCGCGCGTTTGCCGATGCCTGACGCCTGGTCGGCGATGCGCTCGATGTTGTTGGCCACCCTCAGCGTGCCCATGATCTGGCGCAGATCGTTGGCGGTGGGCTGGAATTTCAGCAGCATCTGCATGCCGAGCTGGTCCACCTCCTTTTCCAACTCGTTGACGTCCTGGTCGTCGACGATGGCGGCATTGCACAGGTCGGTGTCCCGCTCCAGCAGCCCGCGCCGGGCGGCGTCCAGGTTCTTGCGCGCCACACTGATCATGATCAGCACCTTCTCCCGCAGGCACGCCAGCGCTTGATCGTAACTGGAAAGAATGTGGTCTTGCATCGCAGCGGTTGAGGAGAGGGCAGCCCACCGGAGGAGCCGGATAAAAAGATTACGTCAACAGGATAAGGAACGCCGCGCCCCGGTCAAGCCCAGCCGGGTCACGGCCGCAACATTCTCACTAAGCCGTAACGATGCAGTTGAACCACGAATGAACACGAATAGACACGAAGGACTGAGGAAAAGAGAGCCTATGGGCGGTCATCACCAAAGGGTGATCTCCCGGTGCTCCAGCGCACCGGGCATCAGGCCTCCAAAATGCGTGTCCATTCGTGGTTTCCTATTGCATGAACACGGCTAAATGGACTGTTCAACAGCGTGAGGCATGCGCACTCCAGCCCCCCTGGACGCGATCCAGGCACAGCATCACCTCCGCCGCTGACAGCGCCGCATCCGCCGCCCTCCACCATCCCCAGGTCGAGTTGGTGGGAGGCGCGACCGCTCGGCAGCGCCGATCCGCGATCAAACGCGCCGCATCAACCATCGCAACAACGGGCATCGCCCGCGCTTGCGTGGTGCCGGAGACAGGACTCGAACCTGCACTGATTGCTCAACCAGAACCTAAATCTGGCGCGTCTACCAATTCCGCCACTCCGGCGCGGTGGCGGCCAGCTTGCGCTGGCGGGCGCGGGTTTCAAGCGGCTTCTCGCACAGGAGGGTCAGGCGCCGTCAACCCGGCGGCGGATGGTTTGACCGGGATTCATGAGGTCCTCCCGCTCGAGGCCGGTGAGGGCGCCGAGGCGGCGCAGGAGCCAGAGGAGGAGGGCCAGGGTGAGGGCGACAAGGGGGATGCCGATGACGAGAAAACCCATCCAGTTCAAGCGGCCAATGGCCTGGACGTAGGCCTCTGAGCCGGGCGCGGTCTGGCCGAGGAGACGGCGGGCGAGGAGGAAATTGGCGGCGGCGGAGAGGGCGGTGGCGGCGAGCATGCCCCAGGAGGCGCGGCCGAGGAGGCGTTGGAAGGCGAGGCGCTTGCTGTCGGTGTCCAGGGCGCGGTGAAGGACGTGGTGGTTGATGACCTGCGGGTTGAGCAGGAGCTCTTTGATGAGCGGGGTGCCGAGGCGGTGGCTGAGGGGGAAGGCGAGGCCGAGCAGGAGGGGGAAGACGGCTTCCTTGGTGGCGAACCAGAAGGCGTCAAGGTGCAGGAGGCCAAGTCCGCCGGTGAGGATGACGGCGAGCAGGCCGAAGACGGAGAAGAAATTCAATCCGCGCTTTTGCTGCCAGCACCAGAGGCCGAAGCCGATGGGGAGGACGCAGGCGATGACCAGGGCCCAGGCGGGTCCGAGACGGGCGGGCGGGCTAAGCCATTCGAGCACCACAGTGGGCAGGACGAGGGTCAGGAGCAGGTCGGCGAGGGGGTGCGGCTGGGGCTGGCTCATGCGGTCGGGAGGGGCGGACGCGGCGGCGATCAGCGGCAGGCGCGCAGGTGCTCGGCGACGCTGCGGGCGAAGTAAGTGAGGATCATGTCGGCGCCGGCGCGCTTGATGGCGGTGAGGGATTCGAGCACGACTTTTTCCTCGTCCAGCCAGCCGGCTGCGGCGGCGGATTTGATCATGAGGTACTCGCCGCTGACTTGGTAGGCGGCGATGGGCAGGGTGACGGCGGCGCGCAGGCGGGCGATGATGTCGAGGTAGGGTCCGGCGGGCTTGACCATGAGCATGTCGGCGCCCTCGTCGGCGTCGAGCAGGGCCTCGCGTAC
>CAZKMS010000168.1:0-11069 GCA_964553805.1 uncultured Verrucomicrobiaceae bacterium | reverse complement strand
GGGGGGGGGGGGGGCGGCGGCGCGGGGGGGGCGGATTTCAAAGAGGCCGGTGGAGGCGGCGGGCGGCAGGGGCGGCGGTGCTTTTTCCCGGGCAAACAGCTCTGGCGTGGTGCGGCAGGATGCTGGGATGCGGTAGCGCTCCTGGAGGTATTGGCGCAGGATGCGGGAGACGCGGTGGCCGGTCTCGGCGGGGGGGAGGCTGGCGGCGGCGGTGCCGAGCTGGCGCAGGGCGCGCAGGGTCTGCTGGCGCGGGATGGCGGGGAGGGCGGGCTGCGGGGGGCGGGCGCGCAGGAGGAGCCAGAGAACGAGGCCAAACATGGCGGCGGCGAGCAGGCCGGAGACGATCCAGACCCAGAGGGCGACGCCCTCCGGCACGGGCGGGATGTCGGGCAAGGCGGGATGCGGGAGCGGCTGCGGCGGGGGGGCGCCGCCGGGCAGTTGGGCCAGGGCGGGGAGGGCTGAGGCCGACACCAGGAGGGAGGCAACAAGACGGGCGGTGCTCATCTTTTTCTCCTCCTGCGGCTGCGGAAGTAGGCGGTGAGGGCGGGGGCGTAATCCTGGTCGGTGCGGATGTCGATGCGCTCGACGCCGTTTTTTTTGAGGCGTTTGTCGAGGCCGTCGCGGAGGGCAGTGAGGCGGTCCTCATACTGCTGGCGGACGGCGGGGCTGGAGGTGTTGAGGACGCGCTGCTCGCCGGTCTCGGGGTCTTCGAGGATGACGCGGCCGGCGGCGGGCAGCTCGAGCTCGCGGGGATCGAGGACGCGGGCGGCGACGACGTCGTGCTTGGCGGCGACGGGGCGGAGGGATTTTTCCCAGGCGTCGTCGTGGATGAGGAAGTCGGAGATGAGGACGACGAGGGCGCGGTGGGGGATGCGGTTGAGGGCGAGGTCGAGCGCGGGGGCGGGGTCGGTGCGGCGGCTGCGGGGCTGGTTGTCGAGGATGTCGCGGAGGATGCGCAGGGTGTGGGAGGCGCCTTTGCGCGGGGGGAGGTAGTGCTCGACGCGGTCGGAGAAGAGGCAGAGGCCGACTTTGTCGCCGTTGTGGGAGGCGCTGAAGGCGAAGACGGCGGCGACTTCGGCGGCGCGCTCGCGCTTGGAGTCCTCGCCGCTGCCATAGTCGCCGGAGCCGGAGACATCGACGAGGAGCATGACGGCGAGCTCGCGCTCCTCGACGTATTTGCGCACGTAGGGGTCGTTCATGCGGGCGGTGACGTTCCAGTCGAGGAAGCGGACGTCGTCGCCGGGCTGGTATTCGCGGAAGTCGTCGAACTCGATGCCCTGGCCTTTGAAGCGGGAGTGGTAGGCGCCGCCGAGGGTTTCCTTGATGAGGCCGCGGGTGAGCAGCTCGATGCGCCGCACCCGCTTCAAAATGCGGGCGAGCCGGGCGTCGTTGTCTTCCTGGACAGGGGCAGGCATGAGACGCCAGTTAAGCGGCGGGTGGCGGCGGGTTCAATGAGTTTCCAGAAGGAAGTGGCAGGTTTCAACCCGGCTTGAAACTGGCGGTTCCAGGTCCGTCGAGGTTGACGAAGTCGCCAGTCCCGTTCACATGGGCGCTGTCCGCATGGTTGAGTACCTGAAAATCTGCCGCCCTGACCACTGGCTGAAAAACATCTTCATCGTTTTCGGCCATGTCGTGGCTTGGTCGCTGGTGCTGGATTACGCGCTGGATTGGGAGCTGGCGCGCCTGGCTTTGCTGTCGCTGGTCCCGGCCTGCCTGGTGGCCTCGGCGAACTACATTCTCAACGAGATTCTGGACGCGCCGTTTGACGCGATGCACCCGACCAAGCGCCACCGCGGCATCCCGGCCGGCAAGGTCAAGGTGCCGGTCCTGTGGGTGATGATGGGCGGTTTGATCGTGGCGGCCTTCGCCCTGGCGTGGTGGTGGGGCTTCAACTGGGCCTACCAGACCGCGCTGGCGCTGCTGCTGCTCAGCGGACTGGTTTACAACGTGCCGCCGCTGCGGCTGAAGGACCGCGCTTTCGCTGATGTCATCGCGGAGTCCTTCAACAACCCGGTGCGGCTCTGGCTCGGCTACTACGCCCTGGTGGATCCCCACCACGTGCCACCGCTTTCGATCGTGCTGTCGTGGTGGTTCTTCGGCGCGCTGCTGATGACCGGGAAGCGCTACGCGGAGTATCGTTTTATCGGCGACGCCGAGCTGAGCGGGCGCTACCGGCGCTCCTTCAAGACCTACACCGAAAAGAGCCTGATCCTGGCGATGATCGGCTACGCCAACTTGTTTTGCTTCTGCGCTGGCGTCGCCATGGCGGTGTATCCGCAGTTGCACAACCTCGTGCTGGTGGCACCTCTGATCATCGCCGCGGTGCTGGTTTATTTCCATCATGCCATGAAGGAGGAGGCCGCCCGTCTGGAGCCGGAGCAGCTCATGCGGAATCCCTGGATCATTTTATGCACCCTGGTCACCGGAGGCATCACGCTCTGGCTGCTGCTGACACCGCAGCCCTACACCAAGATGCTGCATTTGCTGGGACCGCTGGAATGGTGACGAGCGGGGCGCTTGATTCGGCACACGGAATTACAAACGAATTTTCAACGTGCAGTGGCGTCAGAGTTCCAAGACGGGTTGAATCTGCCTCGAACCTGAAACTGCCATGAACGAACCCTCCGCACCTCCCCCTCACCTGCCTGCGCCGCCTCCAGTCACGTCCTGGAAAAAACCGGCGCTGCTGATTCTGGCCGCCATCCTCGGCTGCTGCGCGCTCACCGCCGCCGGCACCGCCTGGTGGGTGAAACGCAATTTTTACGCCTCGGCTTTGAAGCCCGTGCAACTGAGCGCCGCCGAGCAACAAGCCTTCGAGAACAAACTGCTGCTGCTGGAGCAGGTGGGCGAAACCCAGCTCTCGACCGAAAAGCCAGACCCCGCTGCCACCGGGGATCCGCGCGAAATCACCCTCAGTGATCGCGAGATCAACGCCTTCCTCGCCGCCCAGGGTGTGGGCGACAAAATCAAGGTCGATTTTTCCAGCGACCGCGTCTCCGCGAATTTTATCCTGCCGCTCGATCCGGATTTTCCGGTCTTTGGCGGCACCACCCTGCGCTTCAAACTGGCGCTCGGCGCTTTGATCGATGCCGCAGGCAAGCTGGTGCTGAAAATCGACGACGTCAGTGTGGGCGGCATTCCCCTGCCAAACGCCTGGCTGGGAGACATCAAAGGCCTGGATCTTATCGCCACCAACCTTGACAGCGACCCCGTCGTGCGGCGCTTCGTCGAGGGCATCCGGGAATTTCAAATTCAAGAGGACGGGCTGCGCCTGCTCCTCAACGAGTAAAAGATCCGTCTCACCTCCGTCTAAAATTAGTAAAAATAAAGAAAAGTTAAAAAATGGATTTTTGACGCTTGCCAATTTTGGATCGGACGGGTATTTTGGAATCCTAGTTCAACCCTAGAACCCCACTACTACTCCATGAAATCACTCCTCACCCTCCTCGCTGCGGTCGCCGTCTCCGGCTCCGTTCTCGCCGGCCCTATCTCCTATAAGAACCCCAAAGCTCCTGTGATGCCCCCGCCGCCGCCGACCGGCTGCGAGTGCTTCGCTCCCGGCCTCGCCTTCGGTGCCTTCGGTGGCGCTTTCCTGGGTGACGAAGAAGATTTTGGCGGCGGTGTCCTGGCTGAATACATGTTCAGCGAATACATCGGCATCCAGGGCTCCTACGGCCTCTACGCCACGGAGAGCGAACACCACAACTTTGACGCCGCTCTCGTGCTGCGCTACCCGATCACCAGCATCTGCCTGGCTCCGTATGCGCTCGTCGGCGGTGGTTTCTCCACCAACAGCGAAAACGTTGGTCACTTCCTGGTCGGCGGCGGTCTCGACTTCCGCATCCCCAGCGCCAACTGCCTCAGCATCTTCGCTGACGCCGCCTACTACTTCGCTGACCGCGACGAAGGCGACGACGACACCACCATCATCCGCCTGGGCGTGAAGATGCCATTCTAATCCGGAATCCATCACATCAAATCTTTGAGGAGGGCGCTTCGGTGCCCTCCTTTTTTTGTGCCTTGCCGCTGCCATTTTGCTGGCCTGCCACACGCTGATGGTCTTTGATGCCACCTGATCAACGCTGCGATGCCTGATTCTGCGGAACCCAATCCCGTCGAAGCCAATCCGGATGCGACGCCGGCCAAATCCACGGCCCAGACGACGGACTACCGGCTGGCCGGCTGGTTGTTTCCGAGGCTGCTGGCTGTGGTTTACCTGATCGCCTTTGTTTCCTGGGGTGCCCAGTGGCGGGGACTGGCCGGACCGGAAGGCATCGCCCCCTTGGATGAGTTGATGGCCAACGTGCAGGCGTATGAGGCCAGGGAAAAAACCAGCCTGCTGCTGGAGTATCCGACGCTGTTTCACTGGCGCTCGGACGCGGTTTTCGTGGAGGTGGTGATCTGGGGCTGCTGCGCCTTGAGCTTGGTGGTGCTGGCGGGCGGCTGCCAGGGGCCGCTCTTGCTGCTGCTCTGGCTGGGTTACCTGTCCCTCGCTGTCACGGGCGATGTGTTCATGAATTTTCAATGGGATGCGCTGCTGCTGGAAACCGGGTTGATTGCCGTTTTTGCCTCGCCCTGGCGGGTCTGGTCACCTCTGACTCCAGTGCAGAGCCCGCCCCGAGCGGCCTGGCTTCTGCTGTTCTGGCTGCTGTTTCGCCTGATGTTTTTGTCCGGCCTGGTCAAGTGGGCGGGAGGCGATCCCGTGTGGCGCGACTGCACCGCCCTGCTCTTCCATTACGAGACCCAGCCTCTTCCGAACGGTCTTTCCTGGTTCGCGCATCACCTGCCACGCTGGATCCATGTGGCTGGTTGCGGCGCCATGCACTTCATCGAACTGGCCCTGCCGTTTGCCATCTTTCTCGGCCGCTGGGGCCGCCGCACAGCCGCCGCCGGCTTCATTCTGCTGATGCTGCTGGTGATGGCCACGGGCAACTACACCTACTTCAATCTGCTGACGATTTTTCTCGCGCTTTGCCTGCTCGATGACGCGGTCTGGCCGCGCTGGATTCGGAGCCGCCTAACCGCAAAAGCGAATCCGGCAGGCACACCATGGTTCATGCAGCTTCGTCAATGGCCGGGTTTGGTTTTTGCCATTCCGGCATTCATTCTCACGCTTGCAGCCGCAGATGCCTCCCTGCAGGGGCGGCTGCCGGGCTACGCACGCGCTTTGCCAGCATGGTGCCACCAATTTTATGGATCCACGGCGTCGCTGCGCAGCTTCAACGCTTACGGCTTGTTTCAAAGCATGACCAAAGAGCGGCTCGAGATCACTTTGGAGGCGAGTGACGACGGCATCCTCTGGCTTCCTTTGGACTTCAAGTGGAAACCCGGTGATTTGAGCCTTCGGCCGCGTCAGGTGGCGCCGCACCAGCCCCGGCTGGACTGGCAGATGTGGTTTGCGGCTCTGTCTCCCGGCTACCTGCCGCAGCGCGACAGCCATCCGCAATCACCCGTGTTCTGGTTTGGCCGTTTCATGCAAAGCCTGCTGCAGCACAAGAAGCCCGTTTGGGAGCTGCTCGAAGAGCCACCGCTGCCGCGGGAAAAAATCACCCACCTGCGCGCCCGCCTGTGGCGCTACCATTTCACCAGTCCTGAGGAGCGAAAAGAAAGCGGCTCATGGTGGCGGCGCGAGTTTTTGGGCTTTTACAGCCCCGCGCTCTCCTTGAACACAACGCCTTGAGGTGAATCCAGCGTCTCACCAGTCGGCCAGATGCTCGTGCAGACTTTCCATTTCCGCAGAGTAAGCGGCGCGCTCCGGCATGGCCTCAGCGCCAAAAGGCACCATTTCGACCCGGTTATGACGCAGGGCGGTGATGCCATTGCAACTGTCCGGCGACATGATCTCCCCCCAGGCCCGTTCGGCAAACCGCGCCGCCAGGATGCAGTCCGCCGGCGTGGTGTGTCCGCCGCGCTGCAGGTGCCCGAGCACCGAGGGGCGCACTTCCAGGTCCGGGAAAGGCGCGCCTTCGCGCTGGAAATAACGCTGGAAGGCATCCATCAGCACATAAGCCCGGTTGCGCGCCTGGGGCGGTTCCGTCTTCACACCCTCAGCCACCAGCACGATGGCATGGCCGCGGCCGCGGGTCATGGCCCCCTCAATGTGTGCCGCCAGTTTTTTCATGCGCTCCTCGGTCAAAGGGCCGCCATCCGGCGTGATCACCATCTCGGCCCCGGAGGCCAGCGCCGCCATGCGTGCCAAGTCGCCGCTCTCCCGCCCCATCGTCTCCAGCACCATCACCCGGCGGTGGCTGCGCGCGGTGTCGATGAAACGGTCCACCGCCCACACCAGCGTGTGCACGGCGGTGTCCACTCCGAGCGCCATTTCGGTGAATTGCAAATCGTTGTCGATGGTGGCGGGGATGCCGATGATGCGCAGGCCGCTTTCCGCCGCCAAGCGCTCGGCTCCGCTCAACGAACCGTCGCCACCCACCACGATCAGCGCCCGGGCGCCCAGTTGTTGCAGCAAACGAATGACTGAAGCGCGCACCTCGCCGTCATGAAACTCCAGGCAGCGCGCCGAGCCCAGCATGGTTCCACCTTTGCCCACAATGCCGCTGACCGAGGCATGATCCATTTGAATCAAGTCCTGATCCAAGCGCAGCAATCCAGCCAGCCCGGGGTAGGCGGCGCATTCCTGCCGCATTGCCTCCAACGCCGCCTCCTGGCCGGCCCAGCGCCGCGCCGCGCGCACCAAGCCGCGATAACCCGAGCGCACGCCGAGCACCGGCACCCGGTGGCGGTTGAGGCCCAAACGCACCGCCGCGCGCAAAAAGGCGTTCATGCCCGGCGAGTCCCCTCCACTGAAAAGAACAACGACGGGCGATTCGGCGAATTTTGATGAGGACATGGGCGGGTCGAAGAGGAAGGCTGTGATGGCGCGCAATTTTGGCGTGCTCTCATATCACCGCAAGTTACGGGCCATGACAAAAAAACGCGCAACCTCCCGCTTGACGAATGGCTGTTTATTCGGTCAAATGACCGCCATGCTGCGGCCGTTTGTCCTAATCTTCGTATTGAATTTACTCGCAACCAGTGCCGCTCTCGCCCGTGTTGGCGAGACCCTCAACCAGTGTGTCGAACGTTACGGCCCCGTCATTGAAAAGCGCGCCGCCCGTTTGGAGAAGAGCGACGCTGAAGCTTGTGTCTTCTCCAAATCCGGCATTTCCGTCATCATCGAGTTTCGCGCTGGCATCGCCTGGAACATTCGTTACCGCGCCATCGACCTGATCGCGGCGCAGGTCACCGAACTGCTGAAAGCGAACATGAATGAGGGCGGTGGCTGGAGCGCGGCTTACGAGGTGGCGGGTGTGCAATACCGCCTGGCGGCCGACCGCCGCACCGTTGCCGCCTATGACCCCGGCAAACGCGGTGACATCGGCATTCTGGAAATCTCGTCGCGCGACTTTAACAAGGCTTGGCGCGAGGTCTATGGCGCCAAGATTGAAGCGGTCATCCTGCAGCCGACAGGCAAGGCCGGCGCCAAAGACTTGATCGGATTCTGAACCACCTTTCACAGAGGCCAGATACAAAGATGAGGACTACTGTAGCCGGGGTCTGTGACCCCGGTTGAGGGTGCGTGCGGCGCGCGGAGTGACCGGCTTCTCCGAGGCCAGCTTGTTTACAGCAACAGGCAGCATTTGCCGCACCGCCTCTCAGGCCACGCGCTCCAGCTTGGCCTCGATGCGTTGATGGATGTAATCACGCATCGGCTGATGCTCGAGCCGGTCCAGCGTGTCATCCAGGAAACCCTGCACAATAAGACGGCGTGAATCGTGGTCGTCAATGCCGCGTGTCTTCAAGTAGAACAACTCCTCGTCGCTGACCGGTGAACTGGTGCTGCCGTGGCTGCACTTGACCTGGTCGGCGTTGATCTCCAGGCCGGGCATGGAATTGGCCTCGGCTTCCTCGCTGTTGAGCAGGTTGCGGCAGGTCTGGTAGGCATCCGTGTAATGCGCACCGTCATCGACCGTGATGAGACCACTGAACACCGTGCGCGAAGCATCGTAGAGCGCGTTTTTGTAGAGCAGGTCACTGTAGGCATGCGGCGCGGCGTGATGCTGCAGCGTGCGCTGGTCCACCACCTGGCTGCCCACAGGCAGCGAGATGGAAATCATGTCGCTGCGGCTGTTCTCGCCGAGCAGGTCGCTGATGCTCTCGCTGCGGGAAAACGCGGCGCCGAGCTGGACTTGGAACGATTTCACCTGCGCGTCGCGGTGCGCCGAGGTGGAGGAAAGATGCAGTGCCGTCGCGGTGTCGCCAAGCTCCTGGCAGTGGGCGTAAGTGATGCGGCTGCCGGGCTGCGCCACGAAGTCGGCGACGGCGCAGCTCAACCCACTGTGACCATTGAGGGAGCGATAGTGATCGATCACCGTGACTGCGGCATGCGCCTCGGTGATGAGCAGAGTGTGCGGAAAAATCGCCGCGCCTTCGCTGGCGATCCAATGAAACACCTCGATGGGTTTTTCCACCACGACGTTTTTGGGCACGATGATGACCACGCCTGCTTTGACATGCGCCAAATGCAGCGCGGCGAACTTGGCGGAACCGAGCGCGGCCTCACGCTGCATGAAGTGCTTTTGCACGGCTTCGGGGTGCTTGACCAAGGCATCCGCCAGCGTTTCGCAAATGACGCCGGCGGGCAGATTGCGGATTTCCGCCTGGACGAGCTGGTCGTTGACGAACACGAAGCGGGCGGCGGTTTCAGCAAGGCCGGAGGACGCGGCGACGGCTTCCGCCTCGGTGGTTTCGGAAGCAGCTTGGGCGCGATGAAAGGCGGCGGGGTCGAGGCGCTTGGCGTTGGAGTAACGCCAGTGCTCGTCTTTGATGCCGGGCAGGGGGATGGATTGGAACGTGTCCCAAGCGGTGGCGGCGCGTTCGGCGAACCACTGCGGGAGATCGGCGGTGGGCGTGGGGGCGGTGGTGGACAAGCTGGACGCGGGAGGTGTGAGGGTGTCGGTCATTGGGGGAAAGAGTGGAGCATGCCGTTGGCTCGCTGGATGGATGACTGTTGAGGTGGCGAAGGAGCACAGCCGGGCTCAATGCTCTTGGTCTGCCATTCCAAGCCATCGTGCATTACTGTGTCGAACATTCATGGTGTTGAGCGATAGGTTAAATGTTTGAGTTCAAGGTTTCTGCCATGTGGTGGCTGAGTGTGAGGGGATAGCGAATCAAGGATTATGGCGTTCCTAGCGATGCGTGGGATTGAGGATCCTCTTGACCGTCAGGAATGGCATCGAGTTCGGGGCCAGTGAGAATCAAAGATTTGATCATCGCGTCATAGT
The DNA here is from genome assembly GCA_964553805.1 of uncultured Verrucomicrobiaceae bacterium. Lineage (GTDB taxonomy): Bacteria > Verrucomicrobiota > Verrucomicrobiia > Verrucomicrobiales > Verrucomicrobiaceae > JAGRPD01. The sequence continues at coordinate 1,788 of CAZKMS010000168.1, read as the reverse complement.
GCCGGCGTCGGGTTTCGACGGAATGCAACATGCCGGCGTTCACCAAGAAACAAAAGGCGGCAAGCACCAACAGGACGAGTTTTTGAGAACTGGGAGATGACTGGCTGAAATAGATGCAGAACGCCAGGATGATGGCGATGGTGGCGAACAGCAGCTTGGACAGGCCTTCATGCTGCTTCCGCTTCTTGCGAAGACGTTCCAGCAACGCTCGTTTGGCCTCCGGGGCACGGGCGGCGGCTGCAAATTCATGGTCGGTGGGTGTCTTCATCTCACTTTGTTAATCGGCTCTTTCTTGCTCGGGAACATGAGACAGAGCGGCAAGACTTTCTATTGTCGTAAGGAGCTTCAACTCCGTGTTGCTGACGTACCACCGGCTTACTGCTGCGGCAGAGCCGATGACGGTGAGTCCAAACATCAGAATGGACACCCGAAGAGGGCCGTTCGTTTGCGTTTCCGAGGCTTTTTGAGTGGCACGAATTTCGTTGGCTACAGAGTTGGCAGATGCTGCCATCAGAAGAGACCAGATGAAGAATCCCAGGATACTCCAGGCTCTCGAGCGCTTCAAATGACGGCGGAGACGCTCTCTTGCTTCGGGCGCGAAAGCAGCCTTGGCAAAATCTTTGTCGGGATTGTTGAGGATTTGCTGAAGCATTGTTGTTCACCCGCAAGAGAGGTAAAGCTACCGATTTAGCAGAGGTATCAGCCCACGCTGCCTTCCATCTCCAGATCGATGAGGCGCTTCAGCCCGACGCTGTATTCCAGGGGGAATTCCTTTGCGAGGTCATTGATGAAGCCGTTGACGCTAAGGTTCATGGCATGGCTCTGTTGGATGGTGGGCATGGTTTGTAGATTAGAAGGCGACGTGCGCCCAGAAGCTGCCGAAGACAGGTGGAATTTCCTTCACGACCACGCGGAGGCTCAGGCCTTCGGATTGCAGGGCCGCATCCAGGGCATCATCGCTCCCAGGTGGTGTTGAAAGCACGCGATCCACCAGGGGTTTCCAGCGCTTGATGAAACGTTCGCGGTAGGGGTGACGAGCATCCATCCAATGAGCGAAAAGCCGGGCCTTCCTCACGGGATCACGCCAGAAGCGGCGCCCGTATTCGAGGCGGGCTTCGTCTTGGTAAAGAAGGCGGTTCATGGGTGGAAATTCGTTGTTCGGACAGCTAGATCAAGCCTTGCTCTTGCGCCGAGGCAGCGTGCTGATGATGCATGCCAGAGGAGCGCAGCAGAGCCGATCAACACCATGGACGCAGGCTCTTTGAGCTGCTGACCCCATTCTTCGAGCCAGGAAGTGACCTGCTGTGGGTGTGATAGTTCTCGACGGGGCATGACGATGACGTTTGAGGCTTGCTCAGCCGACGCTGCCCTCCATCTCCAGATCGATGAGGCGCTTCAGCTCGACGCTGTATTCCATGGGGAACTCCTTCGCCAAATCGTTGATGAAGCCGTTGACCGAAAGCGACATCGCCTCGGCCTCGGAAAGGCCGCGCTGCATGAGGTAGAAGATTTGGTCTTCGCTGACCTGGGAGACGCTGGCTTCGTGCTGGGTGGCGTGGCGATTGCCTTTGACGGAGATGGCGGGGTAGGTGTCGGTGCGGCTGTGGCTGTTGATGAGCAGGGCGTCGCACTCGGTGTTGTTTTTGCAGCCTTTGAGGTGCTTGGGGATGTGGACCTGGCCGCGGTAGGTGGAGCGGCCTTCGCCGATGGAGATGGATTTGGAAACCACGTTGGAGGTGGTGTCGTCGGCGAGGTGGATCATCTTGGCGCCGGTGTCCTGGTGCTGGC
>CAZKMS010000167.1:0-11096 GCA_964553805.1 uncultured Verrucomicrobiaceae bacterium | reverse complement strand
CTTCCTCGCCGGAGCTGGGCTGGGAGACGAGCAGTTCGTCCATGTTCACGCCGAGACGGCGGGCATAGGTGGGGTCGAGGGCGTGCTCGACATCGATGAAGGCAGCCAGACCACCGCTCCGTTGCGCCTGGGCGATGGCGGTCAGGGTGAGCGTGGTTTTGCCGGAGGATTCCGGGCCGTAGACCTCGACGATACGGCCCTTCGGGAAACCGCCGACGCCGAGCGCTTGATCGATGAGCAGGTTGCCGGTGGGGATGGTGGCGATATCCACGATCTTGTCGTCGCCCATGCGCAGGATGGAGCCTTCGCCAAAGTCCTTTTGGATTTGCTGGATGGCGAGGTCGAGGTTGCGGGCGCGGGCTTCGGCCAGCTTTTGGGCGCCGGTGTCAGGGCTGTCTTTGGAGGAGGGGCGTGCCATGGGAGGGAGAATCAGAGTTGGAGGTCAATACGCGAGTGGACACACCTTAAAAAGATGTTCTTGAGAACAGAAAAGTGCCTTTTGCCCTGATCGTAAAGCAAAAACTGCCGAAGGCCGCATTTTTCCAGACTGGGCCCAGGCAAAAAAGAAGGGCCGGATTGCAATCCGGCCCTCCGCGGCAAGGGAATGCGTTTGCAGCGGCGTTATTTGGCGGTCTTGCCCTGCCCTTTCTTTTTGCCTTTGCCCTTGCTGTCGTTCTTCTTCTTTTCGCCCTCCGTGGGGGCGGCTTCGTCTGCCAGCGCAGGCAAGGCCTTGGCGAGGCGCGTTTTCACCTCCGCCAGACTGCTGTCGCCGGCGCGGTTGGTCCACTCGTCCGGGTCGGCGCGGTAGTCGTAGAGCTCTTCCTCGCCGTTTTTGTAGCGGATGTAGCGCCACTGGCCGTCGATGGCGGCGTGGTTGCCGCGGCCATGCGAGCAAACGGCGACGTGGCCCCAGTCCGTCTCCGGATTCTTCAAGAGCGGCATCAAGCTGACGCCCTTCACGTGCCCGGGAGTGGGCAGGCCGGTGAGTTCGCAGAGGGTCGGATAGAGGTTGGTGTAATCGACCGGTGCCGTGCAGCGGCCGCCGGGCTGCGTCACGCCGGGGGCGGCGATGGCGAAGGAGGTGTGGGTGGCGTCGTTCCAAAGCGCAAACTTGCGCCAGTGCTGCTTTTCACCCAGGTGCCAGCCGTGGTCGGTCCACCAGACGACGATGGTGTCCTGGCCGCGCGGGCTCTTTTCCAGGGTTTCGAGCAGGCGGCCGACCTGGTCATCGAGGAAGGAGATGGTGGCGAGGTAACCCTGCACCGCCTGCTTCCACTGGCCGCTTTTGAGCACCACAGCGTGGTCGCCAGCGGGCTTGGCCATGGCGATGCCTGCGGGCGGAATGTCGTCGATGTCATCCTCTTTGACCTTGGGCAGTTGGATCGAGTCGAGCGGAAAACGGTCGAAGTACTCCTGCGGCACGAGCCAGGGCAGGTGCGGTTTGATGTAGCCCACGGCAAGGAAAAGGGGCTTGTCGGCGGGCGGGTTTTGGAGCTGCTCGATGGCCCAGTCGGTCAGCTTGGAGTCGCCCATGTCCTTCGATTCGTTTGGCAGCGCGCCCCAGTCGAAGTGGTCGCGGTCGAGGCCGTTCAGGTTATGCACGTCCGCGTTGTCGGTGGGAAAGATGCCCACCCACTTCGTCCAGGTGTCCTCGCGGCCCTCGCTGGGGTAGCCGTGGTAAATCTTGCCACCGCCGAGCGTGTGATAGCCGTGGGCGAGGAAGTGGCGGTTGATCGTGACCGTCTCGCGCAGGACACGCTGGGCGGGGTCATTGTTGGTGAAGATGCCGGTGGTCCAGGGGCGCAGGCCGCTCATGAGGGCAGCACGGGAGGGGTTGCAGGCCGGCGCGGCGCAGTGGGCATTGGTGAAGGTCACCCCGCGGGCGACGAGGCGGTCGATGTTCGGTGTGCGTGCCTGCGGATGACCGCCGAGGTGGCCGGTCCAGTCGTTGAGATCATCGACGGCGATGAAAAGCACGTCCTTGCCGGTGGCGGGACCGAGCAGGGCGGCAAAGATGAACAGCGGGAGCAGGAGTCGTTTCATGGTGGTGCGGCGCGGCTAACGCGAACGCGCCCCGGCTTCTTTCCGGCGCTTGCGTTGACCTCGCTGGAGCGTTAAGCTCATCGCGGGTCGGCCGGAGTGGTCGCTCGTCGGTCCGGCCTCGTGCCGGGCGCGGACGGGAGGAAAGTCCGGACACCTCGGAGCAACGCGCCGCGCGCAAGCGCGGGGGCCTTTGGCGCAAGCCGGGGTCACGGAAAGTGTCACAGAAAACATACCACCGGCGGGTTTCGGCCCGGCGGCCAGGGTGAAAAGGCGAGGTAAGAGCTCACCGCTCCGACCGCAAGGAAGGAGGCAGGACAAACCCCGCGTGGTGCAAGACAGAACAGGGGAAACGGCCCGCTCCGGCCGCAACTCCCGCCTCGGCGGGAGGGATGACCCCGGGTACTAGTCGCATCCCAGGTCCGCAAGGATCCGGGAGAGGGCCGGGCGATCCGGTCCGACAGATAAATGACCACACCGCTCGCCGCGAGGCGGGCGGACAGAATCCGGCTTATGAAGGCCGGCCCGCTCTTTCAACCCCGCTCCGGTCCCAGCCGGGGCGGGGAAAAAGCGCCACACGCGCGTTTTTTCTAGCCGCCCCCGCGCATTCCGTGGACACTGCCGCCAGCGCATGAAACCGCCGGACAAAGCCACCCTCTTCCACGAACTGGCCAAGCTGCTGCGGGCGGATTTTCACCTCGACCGCGGCCTCGACCTCCTGCTCGGGCAAAGACCGCGCCCCGCTGTCGCCGCCTTCTTGCAGCAAGTCAAAACCCGCCTCGCCGCCGGCCAGCCCCTCAGCGCCGCCATGCAGCCCCAGAACGGACAGCGCGGCCTCGATCCCCTCGACCTCGCCCTCATCGAAGCCGGCGAAAAAAGCGGCCGCCTGGCGCAGAGCTTCGCCCTCCTCGCAGACTATTATGAGAGCCTCGCCGACAGCCTGCGCCGGGCCCGCGGCGCCTTGATCTACCCCCTCGTCCTCGCCCACCTCGCCGTCATCCTGCCGGAGATCCCCGCCGCCATCGCCAGCGGCGAAGCCACCGCCCTGCCCGGCCGCATCCTGCTGCGCCTCGGCGTGTTGTGGGCCGTGCTGCTCGGAGCGGGCGCTTTGTGGCGCTGGCTGTCGGCGCGCGCGCGCGCCGCGCCGGGCGTGGATGGCGCGCTCGCCGTGTTGCCGGTGCTCGGCCCCCTGCGCGGGCATTGGGCCCTCGCCCGCTTCACCCGCGTCGCCCACTCCGCCCTGCTCGCCGCCGTCCGGCCGCAGGAATGGGTGCGGCTGGCGGGGGAGGCCTCCGGCAGCGGGCGGTTTTTGACCGGCTCAGCGCGCGCCGCCGCCCTCGTCGCCCAGGGCCAGCCCATCGCCGAATCCCTGCGCGCCGGCGGCGGTTTCCCCAAGCTCTTCATCGACAGCCTCGACACTGCGGAGGAAGCCGGCGCCCTCGACCACGAGCTGGAGCGCTGGGCCCGCCTGGAGGCCGAGCAAGCCCGCACCGCCATGGAGCGCGCCGCCGTCTGGCTGCCGCGCCTGCTTTACGTCCTCATCGTCCTCTACGTTGCCTACCGCATCATCAGCATGATGGCTGGCATCTACGGCCCGCTGCTGGACGAAACCGCGTTTTAGCGCGCCTCATTGGCTTTCAACACCCGCAGCACGTTGCCGCCAAGGACTTTGCGGATGGTGTCGTCATCGTGGCCGCGAGTGACGAGGCCGAGCGTGAACAGCGGCCAGTTCGTCCAGCAGACACTGCGCTCCATGTCCAGCGTGGTTTTGAAGTCATCCTGCGGCCAGAGGTGCTCCCAGCGGTCGCTGCTGCCGGAGACCGGAGAGCTGCCGTCTGCCCGGCGCGGCACTTTGGCCCGCTCTTCCTTGTCATAGCGGGAGGTGTAGGCGGTGTCCAGGCCGATGGCTGCGTGGTCGGCGCCGAACGTTTTGATCAAGTGATCGAGGTGGTCCAGCATCGCGGTGAGATCACCCCGGCCGCCGAGGAAGCGCGGGATGCCGCAGACGCCGAGGTAGCCGCCGGTGTCGGCGATGGCGCGGATGACGGTGTCCGGCTTGGAGCGGAAATGCTTGTAAACATCCGCGCAGGCACTGTGGCTGGCGACCATCGGTTTGCTGGAGGCGCGGGCGGCGTCGAGGCTGGTCTTCCAGCCACTGTGGGCCACATCGACGATGACGCCGGCGCGGTTCATCTCCGCCACCGCCTCGTGGCCGAAGTCGCTGAGGCCGCCGTCGTGCGGCTCGCCGGCACCGTCGCCGAGCGGATTGCGGCGGTTGTAGGTGACGTGCATCATGCGCACGCCGAGTTCGTGAAAGAGACGGACGAGGCGCAGCTCATCGCGGGTGTTTTTCCACTGCTGGCGCAAAGGCACGCCGTTGGTGGTGAAGCAGAGGCCGGCAGCTTTGCCGGCCTTGACCTGGGCGGCGTGCCCGGCGGTGAGGACCTTGCGCAAGGCGGGCGCGCCGAGATCGGTGGCCTGGGTAAAGTGCGCCAGCCGCTTGATGAGGCGCATCGGGTCGCTGCCCTCCTCCCCGGTGTTTTGGAAAATGCAGGTCACACCGGCAGCGTGGAAGGCATCGAGAAACTCCGTGCGCTCCCGCTCGCTGCGCGTGTGGCCGTTCATGCTCATCTGCTCCCGCAGGTCAGCCAGCTCCTCGGGGGAGGCGCCGTCTTTCGCCGCTTGGGCAAAGGCCCCGCCGTCGATGGCGCAGCGCGGAGCGAAACCGTAGGACTCGAACACCAGCGAGCCAAAGTGCAGCTCCCAGGCGCGCTCGATCTGCGCCGGCGTCGGCTGCAGCAGACCCAGCGCCAGCTCGCGGGGTTTGTCGATGCTCTCATTGCCAGTCACCCACAGCTTGCGCGTGGGCTCCCCTTTGACTTGGACATTCAGGCCGCAGCCCAGCGCGGCCGTGGAGAGGCCGCGCAGCAGCGAGCGGCGGGAGAGAGTCGGAAGTGCGGGCATGGGCCAGGGATACGCCCGCCAGAGCCCCTCACTTCTTGAAAAAATCCGCCAGGCTTTGCAGCCCGCCCGCGTCCGCCGGCTTCATCGCCGCCGCGATCACCTCCTCCTGCCGCGCCACCAGTTCCGCGATCCCCTTTTTCCCCAGCTCCAGCATCACCGCCAGTTGCTCCGGGGAAAACGTCGCCTCCTCCCCGCTGCCCTGCACCTCCACAAACTGGCCCGCCTCCGTCATCACAATGTTGCTGTCCACCTCCGCCTTCGCATCCTCCTCGTAGCACAGGTCCAGCAGCCCCTCCCCGCCCACGATGCCCACGCTCACCGCCGCCACCTTCGTTTTGAGCGGCTGCTGCGTCAGCTTGCCCTTTTCCAGCAGGCGATTGAAAGCCACCGCCGCCGCCACGCACGCCCCCGTGATGGACGCCGTCCGCGTCCCCCCGTCCGCCTGCAGCACATCGCAATCGATCCACAGCGTCCGCGGCCCCAGCTTCGCCAGGTCCACCACCGCCCGCAGGCTGCGGCCGATCAGGCGCTGGATCTCCGTGCTGCGGCCGTCCACCTTCCCGCGCGAGCTGTCGCGGTCCTTGCGCTGGTGGGTCGAGTAGGGCAGCATCGAATACTCCGCCGTCAGCCAGCCCCCCGGCACCCCCTGGCGCTTCATCCACACCGGCACCTCATCCTGGATCGTCGCCGCGCAGATCACCCGCGTGTTGCCGAAGCCGATCAGCACCGACGCCGTCGCATGCGGCGCCACATCGGGCAAAAAAGTGATCTCGCGCAGTTGGTCAGCTTGGCGTTGGTCGGAGCGGGTCGGCATGGCCCCAGGCACTAGCATCGACTCCGCCCCCGCACAACCGCGCTTATGCGCCGCTCACTCCTCGTAATGATACCGGCAGCCCAGGATGATGATCTGCTCGTCCGTCACCTTATAGACCAGCCGGTGCTCGTGATCGATCCGCCGCGACCAGCAGCCCTTCAGCGCGTGCTTCAGCGCCTCCGGTTCCCCGTCCCCGCGAAAGGCGTCCGCGCCGTCTCCGTGATCAGCCGCACGATGCGTTCAAACATCTTCCGGTCCCGCACCCCCCAGTCCGTGAACTGGTCAAAGGCCCGGGCATGGAAAGCCACCTGCCTCATTGGAAGGCTGTCTGATCTGGCACCACCACGTTGCGACCCGCCTCCACATCCGCCAGTGCGGTGAGCAGCGCCTCCTTGTTCGCCGCCGCGCCCAGCAGGTAGTCCGTCTCATCCGTCTCCCGCACCACGATCTCCAACCGCCGATGCTGAAACGTCTGCTTCAGCCCTTGCAAAAAGGCCTCGTCCAGCTCACTGGCATCCAGGTGAAAGACCGCGTCCATGATGCCCCCCAGCATAACGGCCCCGCCCCCCGCCGCCAATCGGAAATTCCGCCTCCCCCGGTCTCCCAGTCTTCCCCTTAGCGCCCCAGCGCCTCCGCCGCCCACATTGCCGCCAAACCGTCCGCGCAGTCTGAGCACACCGTTCGCACCTCGTGCAAACGCAGCGCGCCCGCAGGCAGAGGCACCGGCAAAACGCGCGCCAGCAGTTGCAAAGCCGCGCCGTCGAACTCACTCGCCTCCCCCTCCCGCGCCCCGCACATCTGACAGGTGCGCCCATCCCGCTCATGCGCTTGCATCACCAACACGCGATCCTTGCCGCACGCCACATCCAGCAGTCGTGTTCTTTTTTCGAACATCGCGGAATGTTCTCCATTAGAACACCAAACGCAACGCCCCCTGCTATGCAGCAGACGTGCGAACAGGAAAAATCCCCGGCAACAGCGACAGCAAAAACATCGTCGGTCAGCGCGTGCGCAAGGCGCGCCAGCAGCATCAGCCACCACTGACGCAGGACGAATTGTCCGGCCGTCTTGCCAAATTGGAGATCACCCTTGATCGCGTCGCCATCACCAAGATCGAGAACGGCGGCCGTGCCGTTTTTGATTTTGAGGTCAAAGCACTCGCCACCGTGCTCAAGGTCGAAGCCGCCTGGCTACTCGGCATGCGCGGCGCCAGTCAAACACGAAAGCCCGCCAAGTGAGGCGCCATGTTTGACCCCGCCAAGCAGCTCCGCAAGGCCACCAGCCGCGCCAAGTCCGACGTAGCGAACAAACTCGTCAGCATGATGCTGCACGAAGTCAGCCGCAAAGCCGCTACCGCACTCGGCGGCTCGGTTTATGACGCCGACTACGCCGCCGCCGTGTTGCATGCTTTTGGGCCGCACTGTGCCTATTGCGGGAAAACCTTGGAGAACGACCGCGCCGTCGTCGAGCACCTGGAGGGCATGAATCGCATCCGCCTCGGCCTGCATCTGCCCGGCAACGTCGCCCTCGCTTGCGTGCAGTGTAATCGCGAAAAACGCCGCGATGATCAGAGCGAAAACTCCCCGCTCGCCGACACCGGCTGGCAGGCCTTCCTCGCGCACAACGGCCAGCATTGCCCGCCCGAGTGCCTGACCTGCGGCTATTGGTCACGCGTTTGGCCAGACCCCAAGGCACAGCAGCAAAACCTGTGCGCCGCCCAGGATCGCCTGCAAGCCTTCCGCGCCCCCTTCGCCCGCTTCATCGACTGGAATGCCAAAGCGCGCCCACTCCTTCGCGCCGAAGTCGAGCAAATGTACCGTGACTGCCAAGCCTTCGCACGTGCTGAGATCGACCGCCTCATCTCCAAGTTGCCCCTGGAGCTTTGAGCGCCCGTCAGGGTGACTTCGGGGGGTCTGCGGAAGTTTTTTTGGGGGCGCGGGGGTGCTTTCGCGGGTCTATGGAGGGGGAGACCAGGAGACGGCTTCGCCGCCCCTTTCAGCTTTTCCCCCGATGCCTTTCGATCCTGACTGGCCGCAAAACGGCAATCTGGTGGACGCGGAGCGCTTTCGGGCGCAGTTCGCGGGTCTGGTGGATTTGATTCGACAGCTGCCGCCGGGAAGCGCTGTTGTAGCCGGGGTCTGTGACCCCGGGGGCGGGGCGCTGGGGTGGCCGGCCTCATAGAGGCCGGGTACAATGCAACAGGGGGCGGGATCAGTCGGCTTGCTCCAATTGCGCCAGCACGGTCTGCGGATCGGTCTCGTCGTCCATGGCGTCGTGCAGGATGTCCCACATCGCTTCCTTATCGCAGCGAATGCGGGCGCCGGCGCGGATGGCTTCGATGAGGAGGTCGTCCTCGCCGATTTTGAACTCGCCGTTCACCAGGAGGCGGACGGCCTGCAGGGCGGGGAGGGAGCGCAGGAAGCTGGTGCGGGCGGGGGGGATGGAGGAAAACATGGCGCGTCTGGGGTTCGCTCATTTAATATTTGGTCATGCTGCCTGGCGAGCGGATTTTGCGCAGGGGACAGCCGGCCTCACAGCGGCCAGGTACAACAACAGGGGCGGCGCGGGCTTTTACCACTCGGCATCCACGGCGCGAAGGGCCTGGGCGAGGGCTTGCCAGTCGGCGGGGGTGGTGTGCCAGTGGCCGCTGAAGCGGAGGGCGCGGCGCAGCTCGTCCTCGCTGGCGCCGAGGGCGCGCAGGACGACGGAGGAGCCTTCGCGGCCGCCGCTGCAGGCGGAGCCGGTGGAGATGGCGAAGCCGCGCCGGGAGAGGCGGGTGAGCCATTTCAAATTTGACTGGCGGGGCATGACGACGAGGGAGGTGTTCCAGAGGCGGGGGGCTCCAGCGCCGATGAGGCGGACGCCGGGGAAGTGGGCGCGCAGCTCGGCCTCGAAGGCGTCGCGCGCGGCGGGGTCGCCGGGGGGGGCGGCTTGGCGCTCCTCGAGGGCGGTGACCATGGCTTCGATGGCGGGGTAGTTTTCGGTGCCGGCGCGGCGGCCGTTTTCCTGGGGGCCGCCGTGGATGAGGGCGGGGTGGTCCCAGCCGGGGCTCTCGGGCAGGAGGAGGAAGCCGGCGCCTTTGGGGCCACCGAATTTGTGGGCGCTGCCGGTGAGGAAGTCGCACGCGGCGAGGCCGGCGGCGGGCAGTTTGCCGAGCCACTGGGCGGCGTCGCAATGAAAGGGGACGGCGGCGGCGCGGCAGAGGGCGGCGATTTCGGGCCAGGGCTGGAGGGTGCCGGATTCGTTGCTGGCGGCGAGGAGGCTGACGAGGCCGGCGTTTTCGCCGTGGGCGGCGAGCCAGTGGCGGACGGTGGCGGGGGCGAGGACGCCGTCGGGGCCGACGGGCAGTTCGTCGATGCGGTGGGGGCCGAGCCAGGCGCGGGCGGCGGCGCGGGCGCTGGGGTGCTCGATGGCGGAGAGGGCGGCTCTTTGTCCGGGCTGGAGGCGGCGGGCGGCGGCGGCGAAGACGTGGTTGTTGCTTTCGCTGGCGCCGCTGGTGAAGAGGAGGCGGGCGGCCTCGGCGCCGTGGAGGCAGTCGGCCAGGCGCTCGCGGGCGGCATCGAGGGCCTGGGCGGTGAAGCCGGCTTCGCGGTAGAGGCTGGAGGGGTTTTGCCAATGACGGTCGCTGGCGCGCAACCAAGCCGCGCGCGCGGCGGCGCTGAGCGGGGTGGTGGCGTTGCAGTCGAAGTAACCCTCCATGACGCTGACGAAGCAGCGCGCGCGCGGGGCTGGCAACTGGGAAATGCGGCGGCGTGCGGGCGGTGGATTTCCATTGCCGGCGCGGGCGATGGGTGGTTTAACGCGGTGCGCGTCTGTTTGTCATGAAAGCTTTCTTTGTCACCCTGCTGCTGCTGACCGGGGTCTTCCTGGCCTACGATTACTTCATCGCACCGCCGGGGCAGCGGCTGGTGTTTGTCGAGCGGTCCGCTCCGGAGGCGCCGCCCGCGCCAGTGGCGGGATCGCCGCCGGAGGCCGCACCGTCTTCGCCGCCGCCCGGCGCCGCGCCTGCGCCGGCACGCAGCGCGCCGCCTGCGGCGAGCGAGGATTTTGTGCCGCCGGCGATCGCGAGCCTGGAGGAGGCGACGCAGAACTGGACGGTGATCCCCGAGCGGGCGTTTCCGCGGCCGGTGGTGCTGAAGCAGCCGGTGGCGATCCGCATGGCGGCGGGCAGCGGCCAACTGGCGGCGGGGACGACGGCGCTGGCGCTGGGTGCGGCGGCGGGGCAACTGACGGTGGCGCCAAACGAGGGCTCGCCGGCGCGCGGCACGCTGCCGGTGACGGCGACGGACTTGCCGGATCAGATCCGTCCGGCCTATGAGAAGTGGAAGCAGCATCGCATCGGACTGGCGCGCCAGAGCTGGGAGGCGCGGCGGCGCGGGGCGCAGGCAGTGACGGTGACGGCGGCGGCGACAGCCAGCGCGGGTCAGGTGGACCCGGCGGGCAAACCGGTGGCGAACGCGGCGGGCGGTTACGATTTGCTGCTGGCCAGCATGCGCGCGGGCCAGGTGAGCGAGATCAAGCCGGACAACATCCTGCACTGGGGCCAGCCGCGGCCGGGTCCGGTGGATGGCCAGCCGGGCTGGCTGATCGAGGTGCTGTTTCACACGCTGACGATGTTTGGGCCGTTCGATGTGCAGGCGCAGGCGCAGATCCGCGATGGCAAAGTGGTGCGCTGGATCTACACCGGCTCGGGCGAGGAGGTGCTGTGAGCGGGCGTTTGCCGGATGCGACACAGGCTTTGCTGACAGCCGGGCGCGCGCGGCGCGTTTCCACAGGCACCTCACCATGAAAGCCCTGCTGCTGTCCCTGCTCGTTTTTGCCGCCGCCGCCCTCGCTGCCGCGGAGAAACCCAACATCGTCTTCATCATCTCCGACGACCACGCCTGGACCGACTACGGGTTCATGGGCCACGCGCAGATCGAGACGCCGAACCTGGACAAGCTGGCGGCGCGCAGCGCGCTGTTTTCCCGCGGCTACGTGCCGACCGCGCTCTGCCGTCCGGCGCTGGCGACCTTTGCGACGGGTCTTTACGCGCATCAAAGCAGGATCACCGGCAACGACCCCGCGCCGCTGGCGGGCACGGAGAAACCGAAGGGCAAAGGCAAGGCCAAGGGCGCAGCGAAGGGCGACTCGCCCGAATACGCGGCGCTGCGGCAGAAGCTGATCGACCAGTTTTACCAGCAGCCGTCGATCAGCGCGCAGCTCGGCGGGCTGCGCTATGTGAGCCACCAGTCCGGCAAGTGGTGGGAGGGCGATCCGAAGCGCGCGGGCTTCACCG
>CAZKMS010000166.1:0-11541 GCA_964553805.1 uncultured Verrucomicrobiaceae bacterium | reverse complement strand
TCCAACCCATGCGCAAATCGGGCCGAAGTAGCTCAGGGGTAGAGCAACGCATTCGTAATGCGTAGGTCGTGGGTTCGATTCCCACCTTCGGCTCCAGCATTTGTGAAGATGACAATCACCCGTCCAGGCCCTACAGCAGCTCTTCGGTTCACGAAAGGCGCCGGTCGGACGCCCCGCATCACTTGGCGGTGCCACCGGAGACGGCAACCGGCCGCACCTGCCCAAACAAGGAGTTCATTGTGAGCAAAAGGCAACCCACCAAACCTAGCAAAGCCAAGGCTTCCGCGAAAAAGCCTCCAACCCAGACGGTGAAAAGCAGCAAGGCGGCGAAAAAGCCTGCGCCAGCCAAGGGCCGCTCCACCACGGTCAAAACTCCGCCCAAAGCCCAACCTGCCGTCAAAAAAACCGTCGTCAAAAAAACCGTCGTCAAAAAGGCGGCCGCCAAACCAGCGCCCAAAAAAACCGCGCCGAAGGCCGCCCCTGCCAAATCGGGCGCGAAATCCGCCAGCAAAACCGTTGCCAAAAAGAAAGCCACGACACCGGCTCCAGCTAAAAAAACGGCGGTCAAGAAGTCCGTTCCCGCCGCCGCAGCCAAACCGGCCGCTGCGCCCGCCAAATCCGCCGCACCGAAAGCAGCCGCGCCCGCCAAGCCCGGCGGCGTCCCTTCCACTGCGCTCTATTACGACTCCCACATGCACACGCCCTTGTGCAAGCATGCCTGGGGCGAGCCGGAGGAATACGCGGAGCAAGGCGTCCGCGCCGGCTTGAAGGGCATCATTTTCACCTGCCACTGCCCCATGCCCGACGGCTTCTGGCCCACCGTGCGCATGGCGGATTCCGAGTTTGACACCTATGTTGAAATCGTTACCCGCGCAGCCAAAGCCTTCGAAGGCCGCCTTGATGTCCGGCTTGGCATTGAGAGCGAGTTCTTTCCCGGCATGGAGCCCTGGATCGAAAAACTGCATCAGCGCGCTCCCTTTGATTATGTCCTCGGTGGCGTGCACTGGCAGGCACGCGAGTACCTCGGTAAGTTCGAGACCGGCACCATCGAGGCTTTCCGCAAGTGCTACTTCAATCACCTCGCCGCGTCTGCCGAGAGCGGCCTCTACGACTGCCTGGCGCACCCGGATCTGGTCAAAAACTACCACCCCGACTCCTGGTGCCTGGCCATCGTCAAAGGCAACATCGGCAGCGCCCTAGACCGCATCGCCAAGACCGGCGTGGCGATGGAATTGAACACCTCCGGCCTGAACAAAAGCTACTCGGAAATGAACCCCGGGCTCGAAATGCTGCGCATGATGGCGGAGCGCCAGATTCCCATCGTCATCGGCTCGGATGCGCACCGTCCGCACCGCGTTGGCGAACATTTCATGACCGCCCTCAGCAATCTGCAGGAGGCCGGCTACGACCAAGTCAGCTACTTCCTTCAGCGCCAGCGCATCGACCTGAAGATCAGCGCCGTTCAGGCCAGCATCAAAAAATCCGCGGACGCCCAGGCCGTTTGAGCGATTGCTGGCAAAAAGCGCTCAGGCCGGACCGGCAAAGGCTGCTTGTTTGTACCCGGCCTCTGTGAGGCCGCCCGCCCGCGCGCCGCAGACTTGGCCCAGATAGGCGCTAAGGCGCAAGTGCATCCAGCGTTTACTTGCCACCATGAGCCTCTTCCAACTTGACCCGACTCGCCTGGCCGAGCGTGCGCGCGGCACCACTCCCCCGGCCATGGCCGCTTCCATTTTGCGCGGTGCCTTGGGCTTCACCCTCGTCAGCTTGGCCGGCTTCGTTCCCTGGGCCTTCTTTGGCGGCTGGTTTCGCGGACCCGGCCGTGGCGGCGAACTGGGCATGTACATCGCCTGCGCGCTGGTGTTCATCCTTCTCTCCGGCCTGTTCCTGCACCGTCTGATCATCGGCCACGGGCTCACTCAGCCGTTTCTACAAACTCTTCACTGTGGCCTTCATTGTTTACGCCGCCGCCTGGATCATCGGCTGGATGAGCCTGCGCGGCCATCCCGGCAGTGTGATGGGATTGCTCGCCGGCACGGCCCTGATGGGATTCGTCCTGGCCCTGGCTTTTGACGCGCGCGACCAGATGCTCAAGGTCATCGCTGCCCTCTTTTTGCTCAACAGCCTGGGCTACTTTGCTGGCGGCATCGTCGAGCAAAAATTGATGCACCTGCCCGAACTGCGCCTCTTCGGCAGCACGCTGGCCCCGCGCCCGCAGCGCATCCTGGCCATGATGTCCTGGGGCTTGTTTTACGGCCTTGGCTTCGGCGCCGGACTCGGCTTGGCCTTTCATCTGTGCCAGACCAAGGCGCGGGCTTTGTTGAGGCAAACCGCCACCTAACCGCCACCCCACCGCCAGGCGCAAACTCGCCGTGTTTTGGCTCGCCTGTTG
Organism: uncultured Verrucomicrobiaceae bacterium; assembly: GCA_964553805.1. GTDB lineage: Bacteria > Verrucomicrobiota > Verrucomicrobiia > Verrucomicrobiales > Verrucomicrobiaceae > JAGRPD01. Next base: position 9,152 of record CAZKMS010000166.1, on the reverse strand, counting down.
GCCATTCCCTCCTTGGCGTTGCACACCAGCCCTTCCGCCTCCGCATTCGTCTTGTCTTGCCAGCCCGTTCATGACAAGGTCGGCGCATGAGCACTCCAACCTCCCGCTGCATCAATGACCGGCGGCTTTCTCCGTGCTGGCAAAACCACCGCCATGGGCCGGCTGGCGCGCCACCTCAGCGACGGGAGTTCATCCTGAAACTTGAACCCGCAGCCACTTGCCTTTATCCATGACCACCGTGAAGAAATTCGATTGCATCGCCGCCATGAAGGCCCTGGGCGAGGAGAATCGCCTGCGCATCATCCGGTTGCTCTTGAAGAAGCAACGCTGCGTCAACGAATTGGCGGAGACGCTCAACGTGACGCAGTACAACATCTCCAAGCACCTCCGCGTGCTGCGCGAAGCCGGCCTGGTCACCCAGGAAAAGGCCGGCCAGCAGCGCCTCTACACCCTCGCTGAAGACTTCAACCACCATCTCGAAAACAATGCCAACGTCCTCGACCTTGGCTGCTGCCAGTTTGATTTCTCCAAGCTCCCCCGCTAACCCTCGCAATCACCACACGATCATTCCGCGATGCCGCGATAGCGCAGCGGCACGAAACCATCGGCTTGCAGTGACGCGGTCGTGGGGCGATGGCGGATGACTTTCCAATGCGGCGGGATGCCGGTCTCATAGGCCCACATTCGGGTGCGTTCAGCATCCGCCCATCCGGCAAACAGCAGGCAATGCGCATTGTGGGTGTTGAGGATGTCGCCAGGACGCAATTCATCGTAGCTGCGCAGCGGCACGCAGACCTGGGACAACTGCCGTGTTGAGTAGGAGCGCGGCAACCGCCAGCAGCGCGAGATAAAACCGGAGCAGTCGATCCCCACCGCCTCCTGGCTCACCGCGTCTTCCAGCAGCCGGCGTTTTTCCAGGGTGTAAACATCGCCTGCCGCCCGCCCGCGCGCGATGCCCCGGTCAAACTGTGCCAGCGTGGCAAAACCGCCCCACTGGTAGGGCACGCCTTCGTTCCACTGCCCCGGCACCCACCAACCCGGCACCGCCCCCGGCTTGCGATAGCCGATGTCCGGCGTGTCCACACGCACGCCGCGCTCATCGGAGCCGTGCCGAACGTTGTTCTGCGCCGCCAGCCAGCGGTGCGTGCGGTAGGCCTCGGCTGTTGCCAGGACTTCCGCGCGGGTGACTTTTGGCAACGAGCGCGAGACGGCATCTTTTTTCGGCCTCTCTCCAACGCACGCGCCACCCAGCACGACGACCATCAAACACAATGCCAGACGCATGCCCGCCTCTGCCATCATTCACTACCGAATGCAACGCATGGCGTCAGCGAGTGATCAACCCATCAGAAATAGACGGCATCCCAAATGATTTAGCCATCGCTGTGTCATTAGTGTGATCACTCAGCACATCATTGAGCAACATAAAAGCAAAAGCCCGCATCATTGCTTGACTTTCGCCCGCTGTTTGGCACTGCTAGCGAGCAGTCTTAACCCAGGAGCTACGGTGAATCTAACGTACACTTGGTCCAAGTTCGCCCTCAAGCAGCGGACGCAACGACCCCATTTTTTCGCACGCGCCCTTGGCATTGGCACACTGGCGGCGCTGCACATGACCGCGGCTGTTCACGGGGAGGGTCTTCCCGAAGGCGTGCAGCTCGATCCAGCCACTCTGCCGTCCGAACTCGCCCCCGCCCCGATTGCACCGATCCTTGAGAAGATCGATTGGCCGGTTTTTGAGGACAAGCTCGCCGCTGCTCTCGACGCCTCCTGGCTGGAGATCACCCTGCGCGCCGGATTGCCCGCGATTTATGCCGCAGTGATCATGGCAAATGAGGAACGGTTGAGCGAGTGGCTTTACCGCGGAGCCTGGGCAGACGAGCCCACAGCCGGCGGCGACCGCGCGCTGGCCGCGGCCTTGCGCTGGCGGGAGCACGGCAGCCTGCGCCAACTCCTCTCCGCAGGGCCGGAACTCGATTTTTGCGAGGCGGAAGGCCAGCCGCTGCTTGTTTTAGCGGCGCTGCGCCGGCAAACCGAAGGCATGCGGCTTCTGTTGCAGCACGGCTTCGATCCCGATCCGCGCTCGCGGCATCCCATGAGTCCGCGCCTGATAGAGGAGCAGGGTTTGAAGGATCTGCGCTACTCTTTGGAGCGCGACCGGGAACTGACACCGCTCATGATCTGCGCGGCTCACGGAGACGCTGCCGGTGTCGAGCTCTTGATGGCCTCCGGCGCCAAGCTCAACACCTACACCCGGGTGAACAAGCGTTACCCCATCAACTTCGCCTCCATGCAGGGCTACAATTACATCATGCAACTCCTGCTCGGCCGGCAGCCCGAGAAAGAAGCCGACCAGCGCGTGGTGATCAACCTCTCCCGGCAGCGGGCCGAGTTGCTGCGCAATGGCGAGTTGGTAGACAGCACCTCCGTCTCCACCGGCCGCAAGGGCTACACCACTCCCTCCGGCACCTTTGTCATCACCAACAAACATACCTCCTGGACATCCACCATTTACAAGGTGCCCATGCCCTGGTTCATGCGCCTGAGCTGCGGCTCCATCGGCTTGCACGCCGGCAACGTTCCCGGCTACCCAGCCTCGCACGGCTGCATCCGCCTACCCCACTCAAAGGCCAAGGCCTTCTTCGCCGAAATGCGCGTGGGTGACTTGGTGGAGATCGTGCGCTGACCCGCGCCGCTGGAAGCCCGACTGAACGCTTGCAAGCCGCCATCGGCTGGTGTTGTTCCCTCCGTGCGACTTCACTACCATCTTGTGGCCCAAATCATCGCCGCCCTGCGGGAGATCTTTGTCGAGGGGCGCTACGCCGACCGCGTCATCGAGCGCACCTTCAAGGAGCGCCGCAAGTGGGGCGCGCGCGACCGCAAGCTGTTCGCGGAGAGCCTTTACGACATCGTTCGCTGGTGGCGCTGGAACTGGCACTTGGCCGGTTTTCAAGACAAGGCGCTGCTCCAAAACAAGGACATCACCGAGCGTCAATTGTGGGCCGTCTGGGCGGCGTATTGGATCAGTCGCGGCAACGAAAGCCCCGGCTTCGACGAAACCAAAGGCATGAAGGTCGAGGCTGTTTTGGAACGCGCCGAAGCAAAGGTGCCGCCTGCCTTGCGGGCTTCCTTTCCCGACTGGCTCGACGACCTGGCTGCCGCCCAACTTGGCGAGGCCTGGACATCCGTGCGCAAGGCGCTCAACGATCAAGCCCCCGTATTTCTCCGCGTGAACAGCCTGCGCGCCAGCGCTGAGGAAGTCATCGCCGCGCTGGCCGCCGAAGAGATCGAAGCGGTGTCCGTGCGGGGCATGGAGGACACGCTCAAGCTGCGCCAGCGCCAGCAGGTGTTCGGCAGTGGGCCGTTCAAGGAGGGGCTGATTGAGGTGCAGGATGCCGGCTCGCAAAAGATCGCGCCGCTGCTGCAGGTGGAGCCCGGCATGCGGGTGGCGGACAGTTGCGCGGGCGGCGGCGGCAAAACCCTGCACCTGGCCTGTTTGATGCAAAACAAAGGCCGTCTGCTGGCGCTGGATGTGCACCAGTGGAAGCTCGATGAGCTGCGCAAGCGCGTCCGCCGCGCCAAAGTGGACTGCGTGGAGACACGCCTCATCGAAGGCAGCAAAACCTTGAAGCGACTGGCGGATGCCTTTGATCGTGTGCTGCTGGATGTGCCTTGCTCCGGTCTCGGCGTGCTGCGGCGCAATCCAGACGCCAAATGGAAACTCAGCGCTGAGGAACTGGAGCGATTGCAAACCGTCCAGGCTGATATTTTCGAGCAGCACTCCCGCCTCGTCCGTCCCGGCGGCAAACTCGTCTACGCCACTTGCAGCATCCTGCCCGCTGAAAACGAACTTCAAGTGCGGCGCTTTCTTGAAGCTCACGCAACCGATTGGACACTGGAGGAGGAAGTCCGCATCCTGCCCGGCCAGCCTCCCGGCAGCGACGGTTTTTACGCTGCGCGCCTGGCACGGGCCTGAAACCCTGCCCGGCAACCGCTGTACCTGGCCTCTGTGAGGCCAGGTACAGCGGTTGCCGGGCAGGCCGCATTGAGCCGTCATCCTTCCGCCAGCACCGCTTCCGCCGCGCGGCGGCCGCTGAGCAGCGCTCCATTGATCGAGACATCCTCGCAGTAATCCCCCGCCCGGAACAAACCCGGCCCCAGCCGCGCGGACAGCGGCTCTCCCGCCACCCGCAATTGGGTTTCCTCAGGCTGCGCCTCCTGAATGCGGCAGGTGCGCAGCAATCGCCAATCCGCTGCCTGCGCACCGAACCACCGGATCAACTGCTCTCGCGCGGCGGTCTCCAAGTCTTCGCTGGCCGGCGCGCCCAACACCGAGGCCGCAACCAAATGCTGCCCTTCCGGGGCGTATGACGCCGACACATTCGACACCACACAGGCGTGATTGACCGGCCCCTTGCCAGTGCCGTCGAGATAAAGCACCGAACTGGGCACGGGCGCTCGATGAGAGGCAAAATAAAGGCAGGTCGCCGAGCGGCAGCGTGGTTTGGTTTTGGAGCGCATCCCCTCTGGCAGCAGCGTCTCCGCCACTCGCTGGCTGGTCGCAAGCACCACCTGCCTTGCACGCCGCACCGTGCCATCCGCGAGGGTCACCTCTCCCGGCCCCACCGTGCGCGCTGCGCAACCACACACCACCGATCCGGCTGGCAGTCCGGCAGCGATTTGATCCGGAATGGCCTGCATGCCGCGGGCGGGCAGCGCCGCGCCACCCCGGTCAAACATCGCCAGCACGAACTCCAGCATCGCGGACGACGTGCGCAGATCCTTCTCCAAAAAAATGCCGCCAAAAAACGGCCGGAAGAAGCCTTCAATAAAGCCGTCACTGAAACCGAGCTCGCGCAGGAAATCCTCCGACTCCTTCTCCGCTGTCGCTCCACGCGGCACCGCGCGCAAACGCCGGCAGTCCTTGCGCAGCAGCAAAAAAAGCAGACGATCCCGCATGGTCATGAGGGAAGGCCGCAAAGAACGCAGGGCGTCCCAGGGATGCGCTTTGGGATCCGCCACCCGCCAGCGCTGGTCGGCACCGATGACCTCAGCGCCTCGATAGAACGGCTTCAAGTCAAGCTCCTCGTAATTGAGCACGCGCCGCGCTTCCGCGTAAGCCGGCAGCATCACCTGAAAGCCGCGATCCAGCAAAAAACCCTCCACCTCATCCGTGCGCACCCGGCCGCCGACGCGATTGGCCGCCTCCAGCAATTGAAACGACACCCCGGCACGCTGCAAGGCGCGCGCGCAGGCCAGACCCGCCAGCCCGCCGCCTACAATCAACACCTGAGGTGAAGTGCCATCGCCTGTCGCGTCCATGCGCTACGATGCGGGCCGCCCGCGCCTTTTCAAGAACCGTCCGTTGAAAAACGCGGCGTCCCTTCAGTAGCCGGGCACGGTCGGATCGATCTGCTTCGACCAGGCGTCGATGCCGCCCGCCACATTCCAGACATTGTCAAAGCCCTGCTCCCGCAGCAAGGCCACCGCCTTGGCGCTGCGGCCGCCGAGCTTGCAATGAACAACGATCTTTTCTCCGCGCGGAACTTCACTCAAACGCTGCGGCAATTCCCCCAGCGGGATCAACTGCGAGCCTTCAATGCGCGCCGTCTCGTATTCGTCCGGCTCGCGCACGTCGAGCAGCACATGCGGTTCCTGGCGGGCGCGCAGGTCCTGCAGATCCTGCACGGTGATGGTGGGCACTTGAGGCGGGGTGGTCATATTGGAGGAAGTGTAAGACGGCATGCCGCAGAAGCCTTCATAGTCCACGGGTTCGGTGATGCTGGGCTGGTCGCCACACACCGGACAGTCCGGATCGCGGCGCAGGTTGAAGGTGCGGAAACGCATCGACAGTGTCTCCACGTGCAGCAGGCGTCCGAGCAAGGGCTGGCCGGTGCCGGTGAGCAACTTGATCGCCTCCAGCGCCTGCAGGGTGCCGATCAAACCGGGCAGGACACCCAGCACCCCGCCTTCCGCGCAGCTCGGCACCAACCCCGGCGGCGGCGGCACTGGCGACATGCAGCGATAACACGGCGCGCCCAGATGCGGCGCAAACACCGCCACCTGCCCCTCGAAACGCAGGATGGAGCCATAGACGTTGGGAATGCGCAGCCAAACCGCCACGTCGTTGCTGAGGTAGCGCGTCGGGAAGTTGTCCGTGCCGTCGATGATCAGATCGTAGTCCGAAGCGATGCGCAGGGCGTTGGCAGCGGTGAAGGGCTCAGGGTAAAGCCGCAGATCGAGCTTGGGATGCAAGCCAATCAGCCGCTCCCGCGCTGCCTCGAGCTTGGGGCGTCCTTCATCCGAGCTGCTGAAAAGAATCTGCCGCTGCAGGTTGGAAAGCTCCACCTTGTCCGGATCCACCAGGCCAATGCAGCCCACGCCCGCCGCCGCCAAATACAACGTGATGGGCGACCCCAGGCCACCCGCCCCAATGCAGAGCACCCGCGCCGCTTTCAACCGGCGCTGGCCCACCACCCCAAACTCCGGGATGGCCAAATGCCGCGCGTAACGCTGGAAGTCGGCGGCTTCGAGTGGTGGCAGTTCCTGGTCGGCAGGCATGGCAGTCACCCCATCTCAAGCGCGAAAACAGACTGAAATCAATCCCCGGTTCCCGTCATCCTGGATTCGGCAGAGTTGCAAGCTCACGAGTGAAGGACTTGAGATGCCAGACAGCAGACGGTCAGACGCCAGAGAAATGCCACAACCCGCTGGTGCGGCGGCTCATGTCTGCTGTCTGGTGTCTGATCATCTGCGGTCTTTGGGCGGCCAGCAGCGCTTGGATTCACACTCCTTTTCTTGATTTCCTGCCTTCCTCATTTCCGTTTTAAGGGTCATGGTTGCAAGCTGGCGCCTCATTCCCGAAAAAAGGGGGCGCCTGAGCGCGTTCGATGTTTCTTGCCATGATGAAATCGCTCCGCCTCCTGCTTCCCGCCCTGCTGCTGACCTCCGGACTCCGCGCCCACGAAGCCGGCGCTCAAATGGCCATGGTCGCCAGCGCCTGGCTGGTGACGCTGGAAGAGACCCAGCGCGAGCGCGCGACCTTTGAATTCGGCGCGGAGGAGCGGGAAAACTGGCATTTCATCCCGCGCGAGCGCCTGGGGCTGTCGATGCGCGACATGACTCCCCAGCAGCGGCTGCTAGCCCAGGCCCTGCTCGCCACCGGCCTCGGCGAGAGCGGCCTCGTGAAGGCGGTGACCATCATGAGCCTGGAGGAGGTCCTTTACCAACTCGAAGGCGCCGGTCTGGAGGAGCCAAAACGCTCGGAGGTCCGGGAGCGGCGCAACCCGGAAAAATACTACGTCTCCATTTTCGGCAAACCCGACGCCACGGGCACCTGGGGCTGGCGTGTGGAAGGCCACCACCTTTCCCTCAATTTCACCATCAAGGACGGCCAGCTCCTGCGTGCCACGCCCAGCTTCTTTGGCTCCAATCCCGGCGAGGTGCGCGAGGGTCCGCTCACCGGCCTGCGCGTGCTCGGTGTCGAGGAGGAATGCGGCCGCTCGCTCGTGAAGTCGCTCAGCACGGAGCAGTTTGCCAAGGCCAAATTCAGCGATGAAGCGCCGAAGGAAATGCTCACCGCGGCGGAAAAAAGCGTGACCCCGCTGGAGCCGGCCGGCCTCCCGGAAACAGAAATGACCGTCGGCCAGAAAGCGATGCTGCATCGTTTGATTCGCGAATACCTCGACCGCATGCGCCCCGAGATTGCCGAGGCCACCTGGGCGGAGATCCAAAGCGCCGGGCCCATCACATTCGCCTGGGCGGGCGGCAAGGAACTCGGCGAGCCGCATTATTACCGCGTGCAGGGCCCGACCTTTTTGCTCGAATATGACAACGTGCAAAATGGAGCCAACCACGTTCACTGCGTCTGGCGGGACTTCGATGGCGACTTCGGCCGGGATATGCTGGCGGATCACCACCGTGCCGCGCATTGATGACTGCGGACGATGGCAGCATTGGCCACCCCGATGAGCCGGTGCCCTTCCCCATCACCGGCGAACTCGATTTGCATGCGTTTCGTCCGAACGAAGTCGGCGACCTGCTGCGCGACTACCTGGCGGAGTGCCAAAAGCTGCGGCTGAAATCGGTGCGCGTCATTCACGGCAAAGGCACCGGCGCCTTGCGCCAGGGTGTGCATCACCTGCTGCAACGCCTGCCTTGCGTCAGTGAAATCGTCTGGCCGTTGGGGCAGGATCAGGGCGGCTGGGGCGCCACGCTCGTGCTGCTCAAGCCCCGCGGGTGAAGAAGCTGGCGCCCCTTGAATCTGCGGCTGCTTATTTCCCAAGCAGGAACGCGATCAAGTCCGCCATCTGCTCCTTGGTGATCGCCGCCTCCAGCCCGACCGGCATGAGGCTGCGGTCGAGGCTTTTCAACACTTTGATGTCCGCCCGCGGCAGCGTCTCCTGCAGGCCGCCCATCATTACGAGTTGCACGTGGTCGCCGGTCTCGCTTTGAATCAAGCCATTGAGCATGCGCCCGTCCTTCATCTCGACCAAATAAGCGCTCCAGCGCGCTTCAAACATGCGGTTCGGGTCGAGGATGTCCGAGAGCAAGGCCTCCGGTGGTTTGACCCGCACATCAGCCAAAGGCGGCCCGACATCCATGCCCATGTCTCCGACCTTATGGCAGGCGACGCAGTTGGTGGCAAAGAGCTGCTTGCCGCGTTCAGCGCTGCCATTGCCCGCGACCAAGACCTTCTGGTAATCCGTCACCACGGCGGCCCGATCGCTGCTGGCCTCGCCGAACAGTTTTCGCGCCAGATCGCCCAGCTCGCCGGTGTTGCGCTGGTATTTCCAGCGTGTCTCCACGTCCACCCAGGCGGTGGGGAATTCGCCCTTCTCCATGCGCTTGAAAAGCTCCAGCGCCGTGCCCGTGTTCGCCGTCAGCAGCGGCACCAAATCCCGTTTCAAGGCCGGACCCGCCTCCGGCAGCAGCTCGTAAATCAGCGGCGCGGTGGAGGACGCCGGGAACTTCCGCAGCAGCGCCAGCGCCCCCGCCGCCAGCGGCGGCGGCTGGCCGGGGCCGAGCAATTCCTTCACCACGGGCCGCACGGCCTCCCACTTGCGCTGCCCGAGCAAGGGCAAAACCGCCAACCGCTGATCCAGCGGCGCTTTCGGATCGGCGATGACCTCATCCACCTTCGCCAGCAGCAC
>CAZKMS010000165.1:0-11555 GCA_964553805.1 uncultured Verrucomicrobiaceae bacterium | reverse complement strand
CGCTCGCTCCCGAAGTCGTCGGCGACGAGCACTACCGCGTCGCCCGCGGCGTGCAATCCGTGCTGCAGCGCTACAAGGACCTGCAGGACATCATCGCCATTCTCGGCATGGACGAACTCAGCGACGAGGACAAACTCACCGTCTTCCGCGCCCGCAAAATCCAGCGCTTCCTGTCCCAGCCCTTCCACGTCGCCGAAGTCTTCACTGGCACCCCCGGTGTCTATGTGCCCGTCAAGGACACCGTCAAAGGCTTCGCCGAGATCCTCGACGGCAAACACGACAACGTGCCCGAGTCGAACTTCTACATGAAGGGCGGCATCGACAGCGTGGACAAAGGTTAATGCAAGACACCAGATTGAATCCCGTGATTTGGCTGCCGTTATTATCAAGTCTGGAATCTGGCATCTGAAAATCTGAAATCTCAATTATGCCCCTCAAACTCGAAATCGTCACCCCTGAAGCGCGCGTCTTTTCCGACGAGGTGGACAGCGTTGTGCTGCCGGGCTTTGAGGGGGAGATGGGCGTGCTGCCGCTGCACGCGCCCCTGGTGACCACGTTGCAACCTGGCGAACTGCGCTACACCAAGGCCGGCCGGACCACCGAACTCGCCGTCGGCGAAGGCTTGGTGGAAGTCACCGGCCAGAGCACCCGCGTGCTCACCGACATGGCCATCGGCGTCGAGGATATCGATGAAAAAGCCGTCGAGGATGCCCTGGAGCGCGCCAAGCAATCCCTGGAAGGCCTCACGCACGACCACCAGCACGAGGAAATTGCTGTCGTCATGGCCAGCATCCAGCGCGCCACCGCCCAGCTTCATCTGAAGCGCCGCCGCAAATCCGTCTAACGACTCGTCAACGCTCGCGCTTGCTGGTTTCCGTTGGATTCAACGCGGCCAGATGCACCGGCCGCAACACCGTCAGCCAGGGCAGCCAACGGCGCCTCGTTCTCCAAAAAAACAGCGCCACGAGCCCGGCTGCCGCCGCCCATGACAAGCCGCGCCAAAGACGCCGGTGATCTGCCGGTGATTCAGAGACGGCCGCCGCATGGCTTGCCATCGCGGGATTCGGTGCCACATCGAGCGTGCGCGCCGGAAAATCGATCGTCTTCAGTTTTTTGGAATCGAGATCAAACCAGGTGAAGCGTGCGGCGGGAATGACAAACTGGCCGGGCCGCTGGCAAACGTATGAAACCCTGTCCCGGCGGCCACCGGTGAGGCTGCCACGATCACTTTGATCGAGGATCTCCGGCGGCTTCGGATAGATTCCCAGACCGTCGATGTCTCCGCTGTGGAAGGGCGGGAACATCATGCCGGGCAGATCTGGCGCGGAAAAGGTGATCGTGCGGGTGAAGGCTTCGCCGGCTTTGGCTTGGGCCGGCTCAGGCTTCCATTCGTCCATCACCTGCAAGTTTCGGGCGCTGATGACGCCCTTCAATCCCTCTGCTCCCGGAGGGGTCTTCACGGTGAAACGCGCTGTTTCTGTTTTCACCGTGGCCTCGACAACATCCTTGTCCAGCGGCGCGCGTTTGAACCGCAGGTTTGCCGAGAGGGACGGAATCTCCACCTCGCCCGCGCGTTGCGGCAGGACATAAATCTCGTGGATTTGAACCGTATAGGTCGTTCCATCGATGGTTTCGCTGTCGATCGTGGGACTGTCCATGGATGGCACCAAAATCAGCCCGCTCACCTCGGGCAGATGGACCGAAGGCACGCCTGAAAAAAAGCCGGGCACCAGCAAGTCCACCATCAAACTGGTTTTTTGCCCCGTGAAGATCTCGTCCGCGTGACTCATGCGGACACGAGCCAGCGGTTCCTGCGCCGCCGCTGTCTGTCTGCCGGATAGCACCAGGACAGCCAGCGCGGCAAGCTTTAAAAGGCATTGTGATCTCATCTTGCTTCCCCCTTCCCTGCGCTGGGCGGCGCTTCATCTCTGGCAGCCTGATACGAAAATTTCGCGCGCAGGAAGTCGCCGGGCGTGGTGGTCACCTGCCGCAGCCAGAGCGCGCGCAGGTCCTGATCCGAGACTTCCTGGGTTCCCAGCTCCAGTTCCTTGTCCTTCGTATCGCCGCCCTTCTGGTCAAAGGCGATCTCGTCCGGCGTGTAGGCATCGGTCGCCTCCTGGTCACGATCTTTGCCGGAGGCGTCGAGTTGTGCCTGCCGGGCCTGCGCGACAGCCTTGTTGTCCAGCGCCTCCTTCCAGCCGGGCTTGAATCCGAGGGCGCGGTCATAACTGGCCATGGCGGCGGAGTAGGCGCCATGCATCAGGTTCGCGTTGCCCTGGTTGTAGGCGCCGATCGCGCCCGGCACACGAGCAAAGGTCTTGGCGGCCTCTTTGAAGTCGCCGTTGCGATACTGCGCCACTCCGGCGCGCCAAGGGTCAGCGTAGGTCTTTGCCGCTTCGGCATAACGCTTCGCATGCAGCAGCCGGTCCCCTTGCTGATCCGCGGTGAACCAGAAATGGGGCTGACGGAAGCTGCCGGTCGCCAGCACGACGAGCAGCAGGAGCGTGGCGGCAAGAAGGGCGCGTTTCATCCTCGTGAAGCGGTTGAGACCATCCAGCCGCGCCGGAAAAAGGGCAGCAGGAACAGGACCAGCAGCGGAGTCAGCCAGTAACCGCTCTCCTCCCAGCGGTCGCTGAGTTCGGATGACACCGCCGGGGTAAAATCCGCCGCGCGCGCGAGCACGCTCACATCGGAGTCGTCCGCGCTCAACTGAACCACTTTGGCATTCACGACCTCCGCCGCCTGCCGCAGCGCTTGCAGCTCGTCGCCCTCCAACAGGGGCGGCAGCAAATTCACGACTGAGCGCGACTGCCGTCGCCACTGCCTCAGCGGCTCCACTTGCTCCTCCGCCACGCCGTCCGTGATCCACAACACAGACCCGCCGCCTTCCAGTTCGGCATCGGCCAGTCGCAGCGCTGCGGCCGCCGCATCGCCGTCATTTGGCATGATCTTGGGATCCAGCGCTTGCGCAAAGGTATCGATGATGCCGCCGTCCGTCGTCACCGGCATCACCCGGTGCGCCGTGCCAGCGTAGGCCACCAGGGCAGTTTTGGCGCCGCCGCGCTGCTGCAGCAGGTCGTGGATTTTTTGCACAGCGCGGGCCAGCCGGCTTGGCTGCACATCCTCGGTCGTCATGGAGGGTGTGACCTTGATGACGATGGCCAGCGCCGCGGTGTCATCGGCAAATGGCGCGGGTTCACGCCGCCAAGCGGGCCCGGCGATGGCCAGCACCGCGACCAAGACGGAGGCGGCGATGAGCAGGAATGGGGTCACCCATTGCCGCTGCTGCGTCCGGCCGCTGAGCAGGAAGGGCAGCAGGTGGGGCGCAATGACACCGCGCCAAGCTTGCTCCGCATTTTGCCGGCGGAACACCGCCCACAGCAGCAAGCCCAGCGGCAGCAGCGCCAGCAGCCACAGAGGCCGGATGAAATGGAAGTCGCTGATCATGCCGCCGTGCGCGTTTGGGAAACCTCTTCGTCATCCTCGTCAACGGTACCGCCATTCCGCTGGGACCGGCTTGCCAGCAACTGCAACGCCTGTTGCAACACGGCGATTCCCAGCGCCGCGACAAGCGGCCACCAATAGACATCGCGCCGCGGCCGGTGACTCACCGTCTCCACCTTGTGCGTCTCGATGGCGTCGAGCTGGTCGTAAATCCGGTTCAGTTGCTCGCGGTCGCCGGCATGGGCATAGATGCCGCCGCTGGTCGCGGCGACGCTTTTCAGCGTATCGACATCGAGCGCGTCCTCGCCCGCCGCCTGTGGATCGCCGATGGAAACCGTGTGAATGACGATGCCCTTGTCCTTCGCGATCTCCGCCGCTTTCGTCGGGGGAACCCTGCTCGATGTGTCGTTGCCATCGGTCAGCGCGATCAGCACCCGCTCCTTCACCGTGCTGCGCTCAAACACGGTGATCGCCAGCCCGAGCGCGTCGCCAAAAGCCGTCTGCGGTCCGGCCATCTTGGTTTGCGCTTCGTCGAGCAGCTCGCGGCACACTTTCAAGTCCTCCGTGAATGGCGCCTGCACAAAGGGCGCGCTGCCGAAAAAGAGCAGCCCCACGCGATCCCCTTCCCGCTTGGCCAGGAAGTCCCCGAGCACCTCCTTCACCGCGGAGAGGCGATCGACCATCTGTCCCGTGGCGTTGGTGAAGTCGCGCGTTTCCATGGAACCGGAAAGGTCCACCGCCAGCAGCATGTCGCGCACCGGAATGTTTTTCGTCACCGGCGGCTCGATGAACTGCGGCCGCGCCAGCGCCAGCACGGCAGCCAGCCAGCAGCCAGCCAGCGCCGCCTTGCGCAGCCAGCCACCGCGCAGCACCACCGCTCCGGCGCTCGGCCTCTGCCCGCTCTGCTCCGCCAGGCGGTCGAGGAAGGGCACAATCACCCCCTGCCGCGGCTCCCGGTGTGCCGGCGCCAGCCACCAGACCAGCAGGGGCAGCGGCAGCAAGGCCAGCAGCCAGGGATAGGCCAGCGTCAGCATGACACCTCCCCGGTTTCGACAGACGCGGGATCTTTTCCCGGAACCCGGTGATGGGCGATCCAGCGGTGCGTTGCCGCCGCCGCCGCCCGCGCCTGCTCTTCATCGACAGCCAACTGCGAATCGTACGCCGCGCGCTCCATCACCGCAACCAGCGCGGGTTGAAAGTCCGCGTCCACGCAAGTCTGCCGCAGGAACGCCTGCCAGCGCTCACCCGTTAGCGCCGCGGTCCGCCGTCGCGGAAATGCCGTGAGCGCGGTGCGCTTGAGCAGCACCGCCAGACCAGCCAGGCCCTCCCGGCGCCGCGCGGTGGCGTTCAGCAGGGGCTGCAACCGCCGCCATTCCTCCAGCGCCTCGCGCCGGTAGCGGTTGTGCTGCCAGCGCAGAAAAGCGCGGACAGCGAAGATGCCCGCCAACAACAGCAGAAAGCCCAGCAGCCAATACCAGCCCGGTGCGGGCGGCCACCACGGCACCGGCGGCGGTGCCACCAGATCATGCATCCGGTCCAGGCTGCCGGCGTCCTCGTTCATCCGGCCGGCCTCCCCTCGACTTGAGCCTCCGGACTCGACGGCACACTCCCGCCGAGGGCCAGCCCGAGTTGACGGCGCAACTGCCCGGCCACGCCTTCAGCCGTGCTCAATGGCAGCACCGGCGTCTCCCTTTGCAGCAGGAACCTGCGGCCCGCCGCGCGGGCCTCCGCGAAGGTCTCACGAAAACGCTCGCGCAACCGGCGATTGCCGGTGTTCACCTCCAACTGGCTGGCGCCATCGCCGAACACAAGACGGCCCGCGTCCGGCAGGTCCGCCTCCAGCGGATCATAAACCCAGGCAAAGAGCACGTCGTTGTGCTGCGAGATGCGCGTGAGCAAACGGCGCGTCTCTTCATCGTTGCCGAATCCGTCGCTGATGATGCAGACCAGGCAGTCGTGCTTGGCCAGGCGCTCGCAGCGGCGCAGCACCTCGTTGAACATCACCGGGTTCGGTCGAATGCCCGCCTCATGGGAAAGCGCCTGGTTCTGAGCCACCACCGCCTGCAGGATGCGCATCACCGCACCCTGGCTGCGATGCGGCCTGACCTCATCGATGCGCTCGTCATTGAAGACCAGCGCGCCAGCACGGTCCTGCTGCCGCAGCACCCGCCACGCCGCCAGCGCCGCCGCCTCCGCCGCCGTCACCGACTTCATGTTTTTCACGCTGCCGAAGAACATCGTGATGCGCTGGTCGACGAGCAGCAGCACACTGCGCTCACGCTCCTCGGTGTAAACGCGGCTCTGGGTCTTGCGCAGCCGCACCGTCGCCTTCCAGTCGATCTGGCGGACATCGTCCCCCGGTTGGTAGCGGCGGATTTCCTCGAAGTTCAAGCCGCGCCCGCGCAGCCGCGAAGCATGACGCCCCGCCAGCAACGAGTGCAGCGGCTGCCGCGGCAAAAAACTGAAACCGCTGGCGCGCAAGCGCAGCAACGCCAGCTCTTGCAGGCTGGTGTAAACGCCCGTCCCGGCCGCCCGCCGATCAGATGCCGCGGGGTCCTTTTTCATCCTTTCCCGCCCGGTTTTCGCAATGGCTCGCGCGCTGCCTGCAGTTCCTTTTTCTGCTCCGCGGTGTCACCCGGGTCGATCTGTTTGAGGCGAAACTTGCCGCCCTTCGTCACCCGGCAGCGCTCCGAGAGCTGGCCGCATTTCTTGATGAGTTCTTTGTGTCTCATGGCACCGCAACGAGTTTGAGCAGTTCATCCAGCGCCGCATCCTTGGTGATGCCCTCCGCCTCAGCCTCGTAACTGAGGATGATGCGATGCCGCAGGCAGGCGTGAGCGATGGCCTGCACATCCTGCGGCGTCACCGTGTCACGCCCCGCCAGCCAGGCGTAGGCTCGTGAAGCGCGGTCAAGCGCGAGCGTGCCGCGCGGACTGGCGCCCACTTTGACCCACCCGGCAAGCTTCGAATTTTTGTACTCCGCGGGGCGGCGGGTCGCCGCAATGAGCGCGACCATGTACTTTTCCACCGTGTCCGAAACCTGCACCGCCAGAACCTCCTTGCGTGCGTCCAGCACCGCTTGCGCGGCAATTTGCCCCGTCGTTTCCGGTGCCGTGCCCGCGTCCTCGCCGCGCACCAGGCGCAGGATTTTGCGTTCATCCTCGTCGGTGGCGTAATCGACATACACATGCAGAAGAAAGCGGTCCATCTGCGCCTCCGGCAGCGGGTAGGTGCCCTCCTGCTCGATCGGGTTCTCCGTCGCGAGAACAAGGAACAAATCGGGCAGCTTGTGCGTCTTGCCCGCCACCGTCACCTGGCGCTCCTCCATGGCCTCCAGCAGCGCCGCCTGCGCCTTGGCCGGCGCGCGGTTGATCTCATCGGCAAGGATGAGGTTGCCGAAAATCGGACCCTGCTGGAACACAAACGAACCGCCCGCGCCCGCGCCGGTGTAGATCTCCGTGCCGGTGATGTCGCTCGGCAGCAGATCCGGCGTGAACTGGATGCGCGAAAACTCGCTCTCCAGATTTTTCGCCAGCGTCTTGATCGTCCGCGTCTTGGCCAAGCCCGGAAGGCCCTCCATCAGCAGATGGCCATCGGCCAGCAGCGCGGTGAGCAGTTGATCCACCACCGCCTCCTGGCCGATGACGGAGGCGCTGATGCGTTGTTTGAGGTCGAGGATTTGGGCGCGCGCGGTCATGTCATTTCACGTGGAGGAATCACAAAATAGGCGGTGCCGGCCGCTGCCGCAGCGGGTCACTTGCCTTTGATGCTGGCGTTTAGCTTGTCGATCACCTGGTCAATGGAAAAAGACGCTGGGCGCTGGCGCGGCGGAAAGTCCTTGTAGGTCGCGAGATACTCGCCAACCTTGGCCACTGCTGGCAGGATGAGGTAGGAGCGCTTCATCATCCAGTCCTCATAGTTGGCCGCGTTGTCCCACGCCTCTTCATAGGGGTCCGACTTGAGGTCGATGGCCAGTGGCGCGCGCAGCGAGGTCAGCGGATTGCGCCAGACCGCCATGCCCTGGGCGTCCTGGCGTTCGAAGATGAATTTGAAGCGGTCATCCCGGAAGGCCATCAGGTCGCCATCGTCGCTGAAGTAAAAGAACTCGTGACGCGCGCCCTTGTCGGTTTTGCCGGTGAGGTAATCAAGCTGGTTGTAGCCGTCGAGATGAACCTTGAAGGTTTTGCCGCCAGCCGAGACGCCCTCGAGCGCCTTTTCGCGCAAATTGGGATCGCCGCCGGCGGCCGCCACCAGGGTGACCAGCCAGTCTTCGGCAGAGAACAGCTCAGTAAAGTTGGTGCCGGCCTTGATCTTGGCGGGCCAGCGGATCAGCGCCGGCACACGGAAGGCGCCATCCCAGTTGGTGTCTTTTTCCGACCGGAAGGGCGAAGCACCGCCGTCGGGCCATTGGTTCTTCATCGCGCCGTTGTCGGTGGAATAGATGACGATGGTGTTGTCGGCGATGCCGAGGTCATCAAGCTGCTTGAGCAGGTCGCCGACCATGCCGTCGTGCTCGGTCATGCCGTCGGCCTGCGTTCCGAGACCCGTCTTGCCTTTCGATGCTGGCTTGAGGTGCGTGAAGACGTGCATGCGCGTGGAGTTGTACCAGCAGAAGAACGGCTTGTCCGCCTTGTGGCTGCGGTCGATGAAATCCTTGGCAGCAGCGAGAAACTCCTCATCCACCGTTTCCATGCGCTTCTTGGACAGCGGGCCGGTGTCCTCGATTTTGCCGTCGGCGGTGGATTTGATCACGCCGCGCGGCCCCCATTGTTTGCGAAAGGCGGGGTCCTTCGGGTAGTCCTCGTTCTCCGGTTCCTCCTCGGCATTGAGGTGATACAGGTTGCCAAAGAACTCGTCGAAGCCATGCGCTGTCGGCAGAAATTCATCGCGGTCGCCGAGATGATTTTTCCCAAACTGCCCGGTCATGTAACCAAGCGGTTTGAGGAACTCCGCGATCGTCGGGTCCTCTTTTTGCAAGCCGACCGTCGCGCCCGGCAGGCCGACCTTTGTCAGACCGGTGCGGAACGGGCACTGGCCGAGGATGAATGCCGCGCGTCCCGCCGTGCAGCTCTGCTGGCCATAGTAGTTCACAAACACGCCGCCCTCGTTGCCGATGCGGTCGATGTTCGGCGTGGTGAAGCCCATCAAACCGCGGCTGTAGGCGCTGATGTTGGACTGGCCGATGTCGTCACCGAAGATGACGAGGATGTTGGGTTTTTCTGCTTGCGCAAAGACCGCCGCCGAGGAGAACGCCAGTGCCAGCGCGCCGGCGACGAAGGTATGCAGCCGCAATGGCTGTTGAGTTTGATTTGACATGTTCTGCATTGGTTCGGGGTCTAGTTGGGGGACAGGGGCGGGATCGAGATGCGGTGAAGGATGCCAAGTCCGCCTGCCATAGTCGAGCCGAAAGTCATGCCGACTCCGCGCGCGAGCGGTCGTATCATGAGTGATGGCAGGCTGCGGTTTCATTTTCATTTCGTCTCAGTGTCCATCGGAGAACAAATAGTGAGTCCACGATTTCATCCGCAGCAGCACCTTGCGGATGATGGCGAACTCCCGGAGATGGTCAGAATAGACTGCCGTGATGCCGGTGGCGCCCGGGACCAGCCGGTATTGGGCAAGCTCCTCCGGACTGTCAAACTCGAGGACCGCCACGATGCGCCCCTCGCCGTGGATGCTTTCGGGGGCAATCAGCGTGCCGGTGGGCTGCAACTGGCCCTGCGCGATGACATCCTGCAGGCGCTTGATCTTGGCGTGGAAGATCCTGCCTGGCACGGCGGGAAAGGCGACCTCGGCGGCGGAGCCGGGGTCGAGCCGCTGCGCACAATTCGGCAGGAAGGCAGCCGCAAAGGACGGTGGCTCCGCGTGGTTGAAGACCATCACGGGCCGCAGCGGCAGCGAAACGGCCATCATGCCCTCGCGCAAAAACGACTGCTCCACCGAGCCGTCCGTCGGGGCGCGCATGACGGTTTGCTCGAGGTCGAACTCCGCCTTCGCCAGATCGGCCTGGAGTCGGGCCACCGCCGTGTTCACTCCACCGATGGTGGAACTCTCCTCGAGGCGGGCCGCAGTCAATTCGGATTGCGCCGACGCATAGTTTGCCGCAGCGCTTTCGGCGGCGAACTGACTGTCCTGGATTTCCTGCTGGGAAACGGCGCCGGGACCGATCTTGGCCACCCGCTCGTAATCCGCCTGCGTGCGGTCGCGCCGGGCGGAGGCCTCGGCCAGACGCGACTCGGCGGCTTCGCGGTTGGCGGTCAACTCCTTGGCGCGCTGCTCCGCATCCGCCAGCGCGGCCTTGTGGTTGTCCACCGCGGCCTGATACGAGGTGGGCTCCAATGTGAACAGCACGTCGCCTTTTTTCACCTGATCGCCTGCCCGCAGCGGCGCCTCAATCACGCGGCCGCTCACAAGCGGCACGATGGGCGTCGTGTTGAAATAGAACCTGCCCTGGCTTGAAAAGGGATGATTGTAGTTCATCCCGAGCAGAATCAGGCCGATGAGGAAAAAGCCGCCGAGCGCCGCGGTGAGCAGGGTGATGGCCGTGACCCCAATGCGGAAGATCCGGAAAATGAGGATGCATATCCCGGTGTAGGTGAGAACGAGAAGCAAGTCCACGGCGGTAACGAGAGGGCGGTTTAGACTCCAGGTTTCGTTGAGGAGGGCGGCGGCGAAGCCGGTGATGACCGCAGGGCGGCGAGCGCCTTCTCCAATTTCTCGACACGAGCTTGAAGCTGTTGCGAAGCTCCTGCCGGATCAGCCGCTTCTTTTCCGTCCGCATCTTGGTCAAAGCCGTAACCACGATCCTCGCGGTAGAGCGTCGCCCAGATCCAGAGGAAGGGCCAGATGACGTGCAGCGTGAAGAGACTCACCCAGCCCGCGGTATGAATCGCGTCCGCGTGCGGATGATTGCGCTTCAGTGCGATGTGATACGGGATGTCATGGATGATGATCAGCCCGTAGCTGAGGATGATGATCGTCGCGACGAGGATCAGGAGGGCGAAGATGGAGAGCGCGTCCATGGCTCCTTGCTTGAAATGGGGAGAGGAGAGCTTGCCTCCCCTCCCCAAGGAGGGCGGCTGTTTAGCGCGGCTTGATGGACTCAAGCTCTTTCAGGCGCTTCATGGCATCCTGCTGGCGCAGCAGGCCGTAGCTGATGCCGCCCGGGTTGAGCGTCGAGCCTGCCTGGTAGGGATACTGGTCGAAGTCGGAGAAAAACTCCTTCACCACACCCTGGATGGGCACCAGCAGCCACATTTGCCGGCCATACCAATCGAGGTAGCCGCCGCTTTCCTCCGCCGCTTTTTCATAAGGGTCCATGCGCAGGTTGGCGATCCCGGCCCAAGCCGTCACTTTGCGGGTGCCGGTGGCGATGTTGCCATCGTTGACGGCAAAGCTCAGCTTCCAGTCATTCCAGCGGATGGCGTTGAGGTTGCCGGCCTGGTCGAAGTACATGATGCGGTCGCGCGGCCCCTTCTCCTCCTTGCCCTGGAAGTAGGGCGTGAAGTTGTAGCCGTCGAGCTTCACCTTGAACTCCTTGCCGTTGAGCGTCGCGCCCTTGGCGAGCTGGTCTTTGATGTCGGGATTGCCAGCAGCGGCCGCCAGGGTCGGCAGCCAGTCGATGTTGGAGATGATGTCGTTGTAAACCGTGCCCGGCTTGATGGTGCCCGGCCACTTGATCATCATCGGCACGCGGAAGCCGCCCTCCCAGGTGGTGCCTTTTTCTCCATGGAACATGGTCATGGCGCCATCCGGCCACAGCGCGAGTTCGGCGCCGTTGTCGGTGGAGTAGATGACGATGGTGTTGTCGGCGATCTTGAGCTCGTCAAGCAAGTCAAGGAGCTGCCCCACGTGGCCGTCGTGCTCCACCATGCCGTCGGCGTGGATGCCCTTGCCGGTCTTGCCCAGGGACTCTTTTTTGAGGTGGGTGAAGACGTGCATGCGGGTGGAGTTGAACCAGCAGAAGAAGGGCTTCTCCGCGCTGGTCTGGCGCTGGATGAAATCCTTGGCGCCGGCGAGGAACTCCTCATCCACCGTCGGCATGCGGGCGGTGTTGAGCGGGCCGGTGTCCTCGATCTTGCCGTCGGCGTCATCAAATCCACCGCCGACGG
>CAZKMS010000164.1:0-11578 GCA_964553805.1 uncultured Verrucomicrobiaceae bacterium | reverse complement strand
TCGATGATGGCGGCGCGGGTGGCGGGCGTGCCGAGGCCGCGCTCGCTCATGGCCTCGGCCAGCTCCTCGTCCTCGACGAGTTTGCCGGCCTTCTCCATGGTGCCCAGCAAAGTGGCCTCGGTGAAGCGGGCGGGCGGCTTGGTCTGCAATTCGTTGACCTCGACATTCAGCGTGCTGGCAGTGTCGCCGTCATTGGCGGGGGTGAGCAGCCTGCCGCCCGAGCCAGCGTCCTTGCCTTCGGCGGCGGCGGCTTCCTCAGCGGCCTGCTTGCCATAAACAGCGAGCCAGCCCGGCACGCGCAGGATTTTGCCGTCCGATTTGAAGGCGTCCTGCCCAACGCGGGTGATGCGGGTGGTGACCTCGAACTCGGCGGCAGGGTAGAAGACGGCGACGAAGCGGCGCGACACCATGTCGAAAAGCTTTTGCTCGGCTTCGGGCAGCTCCTTGGGCGGGATGACGCCGGTGGGGATGATGGCAAAGTGGTCGCTCACCTTGCTGTTGTCAAAGATGCGCCGGTTCGGTTTGATCCAGCCGTTGTCGAGCGCGTGGGCGGCGTGGCCGGCGAGATCGTCGGCCAGGGCATCGTGTTTGCCGCGCTTCGACGCGAAGGTTTTCAGCGTGTCCTTGACGGTGTCGAGGTAATCCTCAGGCAGGTAGCGGGAGTCGGTTCGAGGATAGGTGAGCACCTTAAACTTCTCATACAAAGCCTGGGCGATCTGCAGGGTGCGGCGGGCGGAGAAACCGAAGCGATTGCTGGCCTCGCGCTGAAGGGAGGTCAGGTCGTAGAGCAGGGGCGGGGCCTGGCGCGCCGGTTTGGTGATCTGCTCGACTTTGCCCGGCTTGCCGACGCAGCGGTCAGCGATGGTCTGGGCTTCCTCAACAGTCCACAGGCGCTCGGGTTTTTTGTGCTCGTCGGTCTCGTCCTTTTTGAAGCCCTCGTTGATCCAGCGGCCCTCGTAGCGTCCGGCATCGACCCCGAACAAACCGATCACCTCGAAGTAGGTGCGCGACTCGAAATTTTGGATTTGCACCTCGCGCTCGGCCAGGATGGCCAGGGTCGGGGTCTGCACGCGGCCGACCGGGGTCAGGCGGAACCCGCCGTGACGCGAGTTGAGGGCGGTGAAGGCGCGGGTGGCATTGATGCCGACCAGCCAGTCCGACTCGGAGCGGCACTTGGCGGCGGCGGCCAGCGGTTGCATGTCCTGGTCGCTGCGCAGGCGTTTGAAGGCATCGAGGATGGCGCCCTGGGTCATCGACTGCATCCACAGGCGCTGGATCGGTTTGTCCACGTCAGCGGCTTCGACGATGTAACGAAAAATCAACTCGCCCTCGCGTCCGGCGTCGCAGGCATTGATCAGGCTGCTGACGTCCTTGCGCTTCATCAAGCGCTTGAGCAGCTTGAAGCGGTCCTCGGTTTTGTCGATGGGTTTGAGGATGAATTGCGGCGGGACAATGGGCAGTTGGGTAAAGCCCCAGCCGATTTTCTTGCCGTTGACCTCAGGCATGCCCAATTCGAGGAGGTGGCCGATGGCGGAGCTGATGACGTGGGTGTCGTTCTCAAACCAGTCCTTCTCTTTTTTGAAGGGTGTCATGCCGGGTGCCTTGGCGAGGGCGCGTGCGAGGTCGGCCGCGACGCTGGGTTTTTCGGCAATGATAAGGGCCTTGGACATAAGGGCGCTGAGCTTGCGGCAAATTCCGCTCGCCGTCAATACGCGGTGTGAGCGCGCCGAAGGCGCGAAATTCCGGGATGAGAAAGCCTGCCGATGGTCCGGGCCTCACTTTTGGGCGGCGCCAGCCTTGGGGCGGCCCTTGCTCCGCTTCGCATTGGGTCCGGCGCCAGTTTGCCGCTGCCACTCGCTGAGCTGGGCGCGGAAGGTTTGAATTCGTTCCGTTTGAGCCTTGTCCGCCGCGAGATTGGTAAATTGGCCGGGGTCGGCCTCCATGTCGTAAAGCTCCTCGGACTCGTCGCTGTAGCGCATGTAGGCCCAGCGGTCGGAGCGCAGGGAGCAGTTGGCGCCATCATAGGAAAACACCGCGTCGTGGATGATGGCGTCCTTGTTCTTTAGCAGCGGGGCAAGGCTTTTGCCCTCGACCCCTTCGGGAATGGGCGCGCCGGTGAGGTCGCAAAGCGTGGGGACCAAGTCCACCAACTGCGCCAGGGAGCGGCTGCGGCCGGGTTCGATGCCGGGGCCGGCAAGAATCAGCGGCACGCGGATGACCTGTTCATGCAGGTTGGCTTTCTGCCAAAAGCTGTGGTCGCCCAGGTGGTAGCCGTGGTCGCTGGTGAAAGCGATCAGCGTGCTGTCGGTCAGGCCCAGGCGATCCAGCTCGTCGAGGATCCGTCCCAACTGCGCGTCCATGAACGTCACGGAGGCATAATAACCCGACCACATGCGCTGCTGGTTTTCGGGGAAGTTGGCGAGTCCGTTCTTTTCGGAGTTGGAACCGGAAATGCCGGGTTGGGGAATGTCGTCCAAATCGCCCGCGGGCACCTGGGGCAGCGTGTTTTTCTCGTGCGGATAACGATCAAAAAACGATTTTGGCGCTACCATGGGGTAATGCGGGCGCACAAAACCCGCCGCCAGCAGAAAGGGTTTGCCGCCTGTTTTGAACTGGCTCAGCAACTCGATCGTTTTGCCAGCGGTCTTGGCATCCGGCTGGTCCGAGCCGTCGCCCTCGCAGCTCACGGTGACAAAGGGGCGGTGGGGATCACCCGTGGACTGGCGGCCTTCCAGCGCGTCGGTGAAGATGTTGAGGTTCAAACAGGCGTAGCTGCCGGGTGTGTGCGCCTCCTGCCCCGGGGAATTGAAACGCTGCGTCCAGCAAGCGGTCACATCCTCGCCGTCCGAACCGGCAATGATGTCCCCCGGCACGCGCATGTGGAAAATTTTGCCGACCCGCGCGGTGACGCGGCCTTGAGCGATGAGGTGCTCGCCCAGCGTGACGCCGCTTTTGCCGATGTAACGTCCGCGCATGAACGAGGCGCGTGATGGCGCGCAGACGGTGCCCTGGCAGTAGGCACGCTCAAACACGACGCCGCGCGCCGCCAGCCGGTCGATGCTGGGTGTCGCGCAGATTTGGTCGCCATAGCAGCCGAGCACACTGGCGCGCAGGTCATCGGACACGATGAGCAGAACGTTCTTGGCCGCCGCCTCCGCCGGAGAAAAAGCGGGCAAAACGAGCAGGAACAGCAGGGAGGCAAGGCGGGAGGGGGCTGGCATGGCGTATCAACGCAGCCATCCGTGCGATCTTCCCCAGGGCCGCCGTGATGCGAATAATGCAAGCAGAGGCCGTTTCTCACAGTAAGAGTGGGCATGCGTTTACTGCCTGTCTGCTTTCTGCTTGGACTCGTCGTTCAGCTCCCGTCGGTGGCCGGGGACTGGCCCATGTGGCGCGGTCCGCGTTTGGATGGTCATAGCGCCGACCGCGGTTTTCCGCTGCGCGTCGATGCACCGAGTCTGGCTTGGAAAACCGAGCTGCGCGGCGAAGGCCACGCTTCGCCCATCGTTGTCGGTGACCGCGTCTTCGTGGTCAGTTGCGATGCGGAAAGGGAGCAGCGCCTGCTTGTTTGCCTGGATCGCGCCAGCGGCCGGGTGCTTTGGGAGAGCATCGTCCTCAGCTCGTTGTTGGAAGGCAAGCACCGCCTCAACAGCCATGCGTCGAGCACGCCTGCCTGCGACGGTGAGCGTGTTTTTACCGCCTTTCTCGATGGCGACGAAGTGGTGATCTCGGCCTTCGATCTGGAGGGCAAACGCCTCTGGGAACAGCGTCCCGGCAAATTCTATTCCAAGCACGGCTTCAGCAGCTCCCCGGTCTTGTTTGAGGACAAGGTCATCGTCAATTGCGACCACGACGGCGACGGTTACATGGTCGCGCTCAGCCGTGCCGATGGCGCTGAGCAGTGGCGCATCGAGCGGCCCAACAAGACGCGCAGCTACTGCGTGCCGCTCATTCGCGAGCTGGCCGGGCGGCCGCAGATGGTGCTCTCCGGCACCGGGTGCGTCGCTTCCTACGATCCGCGTGATGGTTCCGAAATTTGGATGATTGACGGCCCCACCGAGCAGTTCGTCGCTTCTTTGGTGCACCATGAAAAAACCGGCCTGCTGTTCATGACCGGCGGTTTCCCCGAGCATCACATCCTGGCCATACGCCCTGACGGCCAGGGCAACGTCACCGACACCCACATCGCCTGGCGCACGAATCAAGGCGTCGCCTACGTGCCCTCGCCCGTGGTCGCTGGCGATTTCTTTTTCAGCGTCTCCGACTCCGGTGTGCTCCATTGCTTCGAAGCTGCCACGGGTGAGATTCACTGGACCGAGCGGCTGCGCGAGCACCATGCCTCCCTCGCGGTGGCCGAGGAGCGGGTTTACCTCATCAATGATTTCGGCGTCATGCGCGTCATCGAGCCGGCGCGTGACTACCGGCTGCTGGCGGAAAGCAGCTTTGGAGAAAAGGTCTTCGCCTCGCCCGCCTTCAGTGAGGGTCAAATCTGGGTGCGCGGCGAGCGCCATCTCTTCTGCCTTGGCCAGCGCCGGAGCGCGCCCGCCGCTGCGGAATGAGGTGAAGCCCTGGGGTTGAGGCCGAATTCGCCCGCAACTGTGGCTGTGGCGGCAGGTTGAAGTGGGAATGGCCCCTGCACTCACCACGGCGCTGATCGCGCTGGCTCTGCTGTCGGCGTTGTTTTTTGTCATCGAGCGCTGGCTTGGGCAGGGTCGAAAGCAGCCCGTCTTCCGCAAACAATGGCTCACCGACGCGCTCTGGTGGCTGGCGACTTCGCTGCTGTTCCGCCAAGTGGTCAAAGTGGTCGTGCTGGTTCCGATGGTGATTCTGGTGGGGGTCAAACTGGCCACCGTGGAGGAGTTCCAATGGCGAACTTACACGGGGTTTGGGCCGCTCAGTCAACAGCCGGTCTGGCTGCAAACGCTCGAGGTTTACCTGTTGGTGGATTTCATCGGCTACTGGACGCACCGTTTGTTTCATCGGGGCCGCTGGTGGCCCTTTCACGCGGTGCATCACAGCAGCGAGGAGTTGGACTGGCTCGGCAGCGTGCGGGTTCACCCGGTCAATGAGTTTGTCGGCAAGCTGCTTCAGGTCACTCCGCTGCTGCTGCTTGGGTTCAATCCCTGGGTCACCGTCAGCACCGCGCCTTTTTTCACTTTTTACGCCATTCTTCTGCACGCAAACGTGAACTGGGATTTTGGCCCGTTGCGCGGCGTCCTCGCCTCACCCGTGTTTCATCGCTGGCACCACTCCCGTGATCGCGAGGCTTGGGACAAAAACTTCGCGGGCCTGCTGCCGCTTTGGGACCGTCTTTTTGGCACCTATTACATGCCAAAGGGCCGCTTGCCGGAAAACTTTGGCATCCATGACCCCATGCCGGGCCACATTGTCGGCCAGTTGTGGGTGCCGTTTGTCTGGCGCCGCTGGAAAAGCCGTGCCCAGGAAAAACCACAAGAAGTCACCGGTTGAATCGTTTCCGCCGAAACACGCCGCACCTATCCATGAACTCGAGATGCCTGCTCCCCTGCCTGTTGCTCAGCCTGGCCCCCCTTGCTTCTGCCCGCGCTGGCGGCACGGCGGCCTTGCCGGAGGCGCAAAAAATCGACGAGATTTTGGCGCGTCACTGGGTCAAGCAGGGAGTGACGCCGAACGCGCCGGCGCCGGATGAGGTTTTCCTGCGCCGGGTTTATCTCGACATCGTCGGACGCATCCCGACTTTGGAAGAGGCGCGAACGTTTCTGCAATCCCAGGCGGCCGACAAACGGGCCAAACTGATCGACCAGTTGCTCGCGTCTCCAGGCTATGCCAGCCACTATTTCAACTACTTTGCCGATCTCCTGCGTGTGCTGACCGAAGGCCGCGATGGCGTCACCGGCAAGGCTTACGCCGAGTGGCTGAAACAAGCGTTGCTCGCCAACAAGCCCTACGATCAGCTTGTGAGCGAGCTCATCACTGCTGAGGGGGGCGCCTGGGATAGCGGTGCCATTGGCTTCTACATGCGCGACCGTGGCATGCCGCTCGATCATCTCGCCGCCACCGTGCAGGTGTTTCTGGGCACCCGGATCGAGTGCGCCCAATGCCACAATCACCCGTTCGACAAGTGGACGCAGCGCGACTACTATCAACTCGCCGCCTTCACCTACGGCATGGACACGCGCGGCAACTATGGCCTGGGTCGTGGAGACATGCAGAAAAACCAGCTCCGCAAGATGCGGGTTGACGATGGATTCCGCGAGAGTTTCCAAATGGTGAAGCAAAACCTCAACGAGGTGATGAAGCCGCTCCGCTACACCAGCGTGCACGAGGAGGAAAAGCCCTTGAAGCTGCCGCATGATTACCAGTATGACGATGGCAAACCTGGGGATGTTGTCGTGCCTGTGGCGCTGTTCGGACACGCTGCCGAGGCGCCGCCGGGAGCCAGCCGGGCGGAGGTGTTTGCCGATTGGATGACCAATCCCGCCAACCCGCGTTTCACCACCGTGATCGCCAATCGCTTGTGGAAAAAAGTGATGGGCGCGGGGCTTATCGAGCCAGTGGACGAAATGATGGATTCCACGGTTCCAGTCAATGGCGAGCTGATGAGTTACCTTGAGCGTCTGATGGCCGCCAAAGACTACAACTTGAAGAGCTTCCTGCGCGTGCTGTTCAATTCCGAACTCTATCAGCGCATGCCTGCGGCCCAGGGGCTGGCTCTTGGCGAGATTTATCATTTTCCGGGACCCCTGGTGCGCCGTCTCAGCGCCGAGCAGGTCTGGGACAGCATCGTCACCCTCACTCACGGGGATGTGGACGCGCAGACCGCGGAACCCGACACCGCCGTCGCCGCGCATCTCGCTTCGCTGGAAAAACTCCACGCTGCCGTCACCAGCAAGGACCCGCTGGAACTGGTGAGGTCCGCCCAGGAGATGCGCAGCGGCGCCGCACGCGCCGAGTTGGACCAGGAAATCCGCGAACTCACCGCCGCCATTGCCGTGGCGCGCAAGGCGGGGGACACTGCCAAAGCACGCGAGCTCAATGCAGAAGTGAACCGGCTGCGGCAGTCCACCAGGGAGAGCGCGTTCGCCAGTGTGCTCGGCGCGGAACAGGCCGCACTGCTCAAGGAAGAGCGCAAAACAGCGACGAAGAAGGCCCAGGTCAACAAGCGTCCGGGACCCGTCTCGCCGGGCGGCAAGACAGCGATGCGCGCCGAATTCAGCCGTTTGATGAGCCAGGGGTTAAGCCCCAGGGAGGCGCGCCAGAAGTTGGCGAAGCAAAGCAAGCAGCTCCGCCGCGACAGTCAGATGGTCAATCGCCCCGAGCGCGCCTCCGAACTGCCAAGTCCGGCGCCGCGCGGCCACTTCCTCCGTACCTTTGGTCAATCGGATCGCGACACCATCGAAAACGCCAACCTCGAAGCTTCGGTTCCGCAAGCCCTCAATCTCATGAATGGTCCTGTCCCGGCAGCTCTCCTGCAGTCCGGCACCGCATTCTCGCGTTACTTGGAAGCTGCGACGAGTGCCGGGGACAAACTGGATACGGTGTACCTATCCCTCCTCAGCAGGCGTCCCAGCCACAACGAGCGCCAGATGCTCGCCGGTGTCCTCGCTGAGCGCGACGAAAAAGCCATTCCTGACATCGTGCACGCCTTGCTCAACACCGGTGAGTTTCTTTTCGTCCGTTAATCTCCGCTCACTCCGATCTGCCATGAACTTGCCGCCCACGCCGACTGACGACCTTACCCGCCGCGCCTTTGCTCAGCGCCTGGCTCAAACTTGTCTTGGTGTCAGCACGCTGCCCTTTCTGCTGGAGCCGCGTGCGGCGCGCGCGGCGTTTGACGGCTCGTCCACGTTGCGGCAAACCCCCACCGCCCGCAATGTCATCTACCTCTACATGGCCGGCGGCATGAGCCATCTGGACACCTTCAACGCCCAGCCAGGCAGGGAGGAGGCCGGACCGGTGGAGCACATCAAAACGTCAGCGGACGGCGTCCTGCTCTCTTCTTATCTGCCTAAAACAGCACGGCAGATGCACCACGCCGCGATCATCAATTCGCTGAATTCCACCCAGGGTGCGCACGCTCAGGGCAACTACTACATGCACACCAGCTACACGCTGCGCAGCACCATCAAACACCCGACCATGGGCGCTTGGCTCGCCAAATTCCAGGGGCGCAGCAATCCGACCCTGCCCGCCAGTGTGGTCATCACCGGCGACAGCCGCCACCCTGGCGCGGGTTTCTTCGACGCCTCGGTTTCACCGCTCATTGTCAACAATCCCACCGCTGGTCTTGCCGATGTGCACCGGCCGGCAGGCCTCAGCCAGGGCGATCTCGACTACCGGCTGAGCTTGGCGCAAAAACTGGACCAGGGCTTTCGCGCCACTTATCAATATGACAATCTCAAAGCCTACACCGAGGTTTATGCCGACGCGGTGCGCATGATGAAGAGCGATGATTTGAAGGCCTTCGACATCAAATCCGAGCCGGCGGAAATGCACGCGTTGTATGGAGACGACAATTTTGGCCAGGGTTGCCTGCTGGCTCGCCGTCTGGTCGAGCATGGCATCCGGTTCGTCGAGGTCTCCATGGGGGGCTGGGACACGCACACCGACAACTTCGTCTGCGTGCCGGAAAACTGCGCCAAACTCGACCAGGCATTGGCCGCCCTGCTGGAGGATCTCAACCAGCGCGGCCTGCTTCAGGAGACGCTCGTCGTGCTCACCACCGAATTTGGCCGCACGCCGCGCGTGAATCAGAACGAGGGCCGTGACCACTACCCGAAGGCCTTCTCCAGCCTGCTCGCTGGCGGCGGCGTTCGCGGTGGTTTCATCTACGGCAAGACCGACAAGGGCGGCCACGAAGTGGCGGAAAACAAGGTCGGCATTCCGGATTTCAATGCCAGCATCGCCTATGCGCTCGGGCTGCCTCTCGACACCGTTTTGTTCTCGCCCAGTCGGCGTCCCTTCACCATCGCCGACAAAGGCCAGCCGATCACGGCTTTGTTCGCTTGATGGCGCTCCTTGCCGCGGCCGCCAGCCACCAAACCGGGTTCACCATCAGCACCCAGAGCAGCAGCGTGTTGTACTCAAAGTCGAGTTCAGTGAGCTGTTTCACGCTCCAGTGAAACAGCAGCAGGCTGCTTCCGAAGATCAGCGCCAGCCTGCGGTTGCGGCAGCCGAGAAAGGCCAGCAGCTCCAGTGGCAGCGCCAGCCCAAAAAACAACTGTGACAGCAGCGGATGCGTCATCATGAACTCAGGCAGCCAGTCCATGTGCCGCGCTCCTTCCTCCAGCTTGCCGTAATACTTCATGTCCAGGTTTTTCACCAAGTGCAGCGCGAAGTAATGGCTGTCGCGAAACCACACCCCCCCAGACTCGATCAGCTTGGTAAGCGCCGCCGCCACGTAACCCGCCGCCAGCGCCTGCCTGGCCCAGTCCAGCTCCAACTGCCCGGGCGTGAATCCCTGCGGCAGCGCTCGCTTCTTCCAGCCGCAGCGCAGACGCCAAAGACCCGCCAGCCACGCGGCCAGCAGGCAGACATGCACCACTTGAAAGCTGTGGCCGATGGCGCCCTGCGAGTTCTTGAGCGTGAACATCCCGATGCCAAGCGCCAATGGCAGCAGCAGAGAGACTGCCGCCGGCACGCCCAGCACGTAGGCCACGAGCGAGCCGCGCGCCGCCATCCGCAGCGGGAGCAAGACCTCGTCGTTCGACAGAAAAGTCAGGTCCATCCAGCGTGCGATGCCGTTTGGATGCGGCTGCGTTGGGAAGCCGCAATCCTCATTGAAGATCCTCCACGCAATCCAAGCCAGCCCGAGACGCAGCATCACCACCTCCCAGCGCTCATGCCGGACCGGCTCGTAGCGCAGCCAGGGGTTCAGCGTCTCTTGCCAGCGGCTCACAGCGTGCGCACCTCCCCGACTTCCAGCTCACGTTTGCGAATCTTGCCGCCCTCGTAAGTGATCGTCACCTCCTTCAGGCGCAGCCCGCCCAACTCGTTCAGCATGTCTTGATGGACAAAGGGCAGCAGCCAGTTGAGCACCACCTTGCCGGCTTCTTGTCGGACCGCCTGAGGCAGATCAGCCTGGCTGCCGGCCCCAGTCTTTTGCTTCTGCCGCTTCAGCTCGGTGTCGTACTGCTTTTTCAAGTTCGACAATACCTTGCCGGTCAACAACGTCACCGGCACTGGCGCGTCCCGCAGATCGGTCACATAGACATAATAGGTGGACGGGCTGAAGCTGGCATACATGGGGAAGTTTGAGAATGGATAAAACTCCCCCGGCTTCGGCTGTTCGCGCTGCAGCAGCGGGATCACCGCGGCCGTGAGCAGCACCAGCAACCACAGCAGCTTCAGCGGCTGCTGCCGCCACCATGCCGCCAGTCTTGTCATGGCTGCTGCCATGACCTCAGCCCAGCCGCGCCGCCACCGCGGCGGACAGCGCTTTGTTGTCCACACGTCCGGCCGCGCGTTCCTGCAACAGCTTCATCACCGCGCCCATTTCCTTCTTCGAGGTCGCCCCCGTCTCAGCAATGACAGCTTCCACCAAGGCCTGGAGTTCCTCGGCGCTCATCGCTGCCGGCAAATACCGCTCCAGCACCGCGATCTCCGCGCGCGCTGCAGCCACCGCCTCAGGGCGTCCCGCCTTCTCCGCGCCATCGACGCTGTCCTGCATTTTTTTGACCTCGCGCCGTACCACGGCGATGGCGTCGGTGTCCTCCAATTCGCCCTCCGCGCCCAGCTTCTCGATGGCGGCGTATTTCAACGCGGACTTCAAATTGCGCACGACATTCAGGGTCACGCTGTCCTTCGCGCGCATCGCGCTCTTCATGTCTTCGGTCAATTGGGCGGCCAGGGTGCTCATGGTGATAAAAAACGACACGCCAGCTTGCCTGCATGGCGTGTCTTGTCCACTGCTTTGCACCCTGGGCTGCTCAGTCCGTCTTCGGTGTATGCGGCACCAGGACATCCGGTGCCTGCGCGCGGGCGCGGGCACGGCGGCTGGCTTCACGGGCAAACAGCTCCTGCGATCGCGCTGGTTTTTTCCCTGTCGAAGCTGTTGCGGCGCGGTAGGCGCCATCTGGCTGCAGCAGCCGGGCCCGTGCCGTGTCGTTGAAGGTGGTTTCGAGGATGCTGAGCAGCCGCTTGCGCGCGCGCGCGTCCTCCACCGGCACCAGCAGCTCCACCCGCTTCGAAAGGTTGCGGTTCATGAAGTCGGCGCTGGAGATGAGGACTTGGTGCCGGCCGCCCTGGCGGAAGCAGTAAATGCGCGCGTGCTCCAGGTAGCGGTCGATGATGCTGACGACCTCGATGTTCTCGCTCACGCCTTTGACGCCGGGGCGAAGGCAGCAAATGCCGCGCACGTTGAGCCGCACACGCACGCCGGCGCGAGAGGCGTTGTAGAGCGCTTCGATCATCTCGCGGTCTTCCAGCGCGTTCATTTTCAGCAGGATCTCCGCCTGCTCGCCCTGACGCGCGCGCTCGGTCTCGCTGTCGATCAGATTCAGCAGACGCTCGCGCAGACCGAAGGGCGCCATGGAGATCTTTTCAAAATGCACGAAGCGGGAGCGCCCGGTCACGGTGTTGAAAAAGGCGCTGGCATCGG
>CAZKMS010000163.1:0-11617 GCA_964553805.1 uncultured Verrucomicrobiaceae bacterium | reverse complement strand
ACCGCCGATGCACGCACCAAACTCAAACGCCTTTACCCATCATCTCTGATGACATAAATCACTAGGTGTGGTATCCAACTAGCCAACATTTTTATTGCTTTTACCAAATGAACCATGGGGCAGGATGGCGATGGCGGTGAAGACGCTGCGCTTGCTGGCGGCCTGCACGCTCTGAAGCTGCTTTTGCTCCGGCGCGCTGAGCCGCTGGTCCATGTCCACACCATTCATGCCAGGCAATAAAAACCCGGCAGGACTATCAGACACTGCGCCTACAAGCTCATGTCGAACTCCAACTGCATCACCGGCGCGAAGCTGCGGCGGTGCTGCGGGCAGGGGCCGAGCTGGCGCAGGGCCGCCAAATGAGCGGCGGTGCCGTAGCCTTTGTGCTTTTCGAAGCCGTAGCCGGGATGCTCCAGGGCAAGCTGGCTCATCAACCGGTCGCGGGTGACTTTGGCGATGACGCTGGCGGCGGCGATGGAGTAGCTCAACTGGTCGCCCTTCACCAGGGCGAGCTGGCGGAGGGGAAACTCGTGCACCGGCCGGCCGTCGATCAGGGCCGCGTCGGCTTTGACCGCCAGCCCCAGCACGGCGCGCCGCATGCCAGCACCTCCTGGTGTCAGACCACCTGGACCGCACGCCTGCGTGCCGCTGGCGGATCATTCGAGTCTGGCGCCATCCCAACACACCTGCACAAAGCAGACCCGCAACGACTCGAAACACACCGCGCCCCCACATGGGCTCGAGGGTGAACTGTGTGACTGTTATGAGCCCCTGAGGCGCGGCTGTGGATCAGTTCGCCGTTTTGCCGGGATTCTGCCGTTCCGCCGTGGTCGGCTGGCCGGTCATGATCTGAATGTAATCGCGCAGGATGTTGATGGCCTCCAGTTTGGGCGGCTCGATGCCGTAAGGGAAATCATTTTCGCTTGCGGTGTCACTGTCGGCGTCCTTAGCCACGCGCATGCCCGACCGTTGCTCGTTGGTCACATCAGAAAGCAGCGTCAGTTCTTTTGCATCGACGTCATCAAGCGTGACCTGGTAGGTCTTGAAGCCGTTGTCGCCCAACTGCTTGGCGGTCTCTTCGGCGCGCTCCTCGCGCTGATCTTCCTGCGCTTCGCGGCGTTTTTCCGTTTCATCACGCTCCTGGCGGCGTTTCTCGATGTTGAGGCTGACCGTGTTGCGGTCCATGCGCTCCTTGATGCGGGCGGACTCATCGATCACATACTGAAACTCGCTGTTGCTGGCCAGCCGGCTTTGCAGACCCGCGTTCAACTGGTCGATGGGCAGCGCGGTTTTGCGCACCGTTTTGTAGTCCCGCGGCGGGATGGTGTCGTATTCAAGCGCGTTCGGCGCGGCGGCCTCGCCAATGTCGAGAACATCGCGCACGGAGGGCAGCTTCAAATCCGGAACCACCCCTTTGAGCTGGGTGGAGCCGCCGGCAATCCGGTAGAATTTTTGGATGGTGACCTTGAGGGCTCCGGCACGCGATTTGTCGCTGAAGAAAGGCATGAAGCGCTCGACGGGCAGAATCGTCTGCACGGTCCCTTTGCCAAAGGTGCTCTGGTCGCCCACGATCACCGCCCGCCGATAATCCTGCAATGCAGCCGCCAAAATCTCGCTGGCGGAGGCGCTGGACTTGTCGGTGAGCACGATCAAAGGACCCTCATAGAGCGGCTCAGGATTTTCACTTTCACGCCAAGTGATGTTGCCGCGCCAGTCCTTGGCCTGCACCACGGGGCCCGCCGGCACAAAAAGACCGGTCAGCTTGATCGCCTCCTCCAGGGAGCCACCACCGTTGCCACGCAAATCGAGCACCAAGCCATCGATCTTCTCCTTCATGAGACGCTTCAGCAGGCGGGCGACATCGTCGGTCATGCTGACCTTGCCCTCCTCCATGTCGGCGTAAAACGAAGGCATCATGATCCAGCCGACCTTCATCTGGCGGCCAAGCGCTTCCGGCGTCAGGATCAACTCGGCATTCGCCAGCTTTTCCTTCAACTCCACCTCGGCACGGGTGATGGCGATGATCTTCGAAGTGTCGCGGTCATTCGCTGGCGAAACCTTCAATCGCACGACGCTGCCGTCCTTGCCGCGGATCATGTCCACGATCTTCTGCAGCTTCATGAATTTGACATCGACAAACTCGCCCTCGCCCTGAGCCACGGCCATGATCTGGTCGCCGAGCTGCAGCTCGCCTTGTTTGTCCGCGGGACCACCCACGACAATGCCGCGGATTTCGGCCACGTCATCCTTCGACTCCAGCAGGGCGCCAATGCCCACCAGAGAGTGCTTCATGCTGATGTTGAAGTTGTCGATCTCCTGCTGGCTCATGTACTCCGTGTGCGGATCGTAGGCGGATGAGAGTGAGGACAGGAAAAAGTTCACGACATCTTCGTTGTCGTTCTCCTTCAGGTTCTCCAAAAGCCGGTCGTAGTCGCGAATGACGCGCTGGATCGGGGAAAGGTCATCCTCGTCATCATCCTTGCTGGCGGTTTTCGCGTCCGGCTCAGGCTTGGCGTCACCTTTGCCCGCAGCCTCCTTGGCGGCCTTTTCCCTGGCTTTCTTCTCCTTCTGGCGCTGCCGGTTCTCGGCGATCAGTGTTTCCGAAAGCACGTTCTCCTCCAGCAGCAAACGCCAGAGCTTGTCTGATTCGTGCAAGTTCGCCGGCCAGGGCGCCTTGTCGCGCTTGATCTCGACCGTGGCATCGGAGTCAAAGGTGAACTTGACCTGCTCCAGCGTCTTGTGCGCAAAGTCCACGCGCTCCTTCACCCGCTGGATGTACACGTCATAAATCTCCTGCGCGGGCGCGACATTGCGCATCAGGATGTGGTCATCCAAGGTGCTGGCATACTTGGACTTGAAACCGTCCACGTCCTCCTGGGTGAAGTAGATGTGGCGAAAGTCTAGCAGGTCCAGGTAGTTGTTCAGCATTTGCTCGGACACCGAGTCATCAAAATCCTGTCTGGAGTAGTGGTGGTTCTGCAGCATGTAGGCCACATGCATGGCGACCTGGCCAAAGTTGGTTTCCGCTCGCAGCGGCGGGCTGGCAAGAAAGGCCGCCGCCAGCAGAGCCGGGGCGAGGGCAGAAGGAATGCGCATCATGATATGCTTTGAATACGTGGGGGGACCCGGATTATCGCGAATTATTTTGCGGCTTCACAGTTGAAAAGTCCAACGTTTTCGGACTCCTTCACCGTTCAAATGTTCACTTTATCGAGTTTCACGGGCGGAGTCGCTCAAACCAATGGCTGGCTGATCCAAAACGGAAGTCGTTCCCTGGTCATCGATGCCCCCCAAGGCATGGCGCGCTGGCTGGAGGGCAAGGGCCTCGCCCTCGAAGCCTTGCTACTCACGCATCAGCATTTTGACCACGTCCTGGACGCAGCAGCCATCGCCGCCGCCCACGGCTGTCCGGTGCTGGCTTTCTCCCCCCATTCAAAAGACCTGACCCTGGAGCGTCTTTACAGCGTCATCAGTGGCGGCACCTTTGCCGTGCCGCCGTTCGAGGTCACCCGGCAGTTGGCCGACGACGAGGATTTAACGCTTTTAGACACCCGCTGGCGCGTGCTGCATGTGCCAGGCCATTCGCCGGACAGCATTTGCTTTCATGTGGAAGCCGAGCATTGCCTGTTTGGCGGCGACGTGCTTTTTCGCGACGGCGTGGGCCGCACCGACTTTCCAGGCGGCAGTTGGGAGCAGTTGCTGAGTGGCATCGAGGAGAAAATCCTCTGCCTGCCTGACGAAACAGCCGTGCATCCCGGCCACGGGCCTTCAACAACGATCGGACGCGAGCGCCTGCGCAATCCTTTCCTGTCCGCATAAAACCGCCTCAAGGCACCTCGGAAAACGCCTCCAAAACACCGCCCTCGGTGAGCAGCTCACTGAGAATCACCGGCTCATCGCGTCCGGGCACATAGAGCACATTGACCGGCACCGCGGCTTTGCCGAGCGCGGCCAGGGCATCCGTGATCAGCGGATCTTCGTTGGTCCAGTCCGCGCGCAGCAGGGCGATTTTTTTGCCTTCAATCTGACCCTGAATCTGCCGGCTCTTGTAGACGCGTTTGTTAACCTGGCAGGTGAAGCACCATTTCGCGGTGAAATCGATGTAAACCGGCACGCCCTCCTTGCGCAGCTCGGAGACGCGCTCAGGCGACCACTCTTCCCAGCGCTGCTCGGGGCGCGGCCAGCCCAGCCAAAGGCCCGCCACCAAAAACGCCGCCGCCACCAAGCCGCCGGTCAAACGCACGCCGGATTTGCGATGCAGCGGACACCAACGACCATACACCCAGCAGGCCAAAGCGATCACCACCAGCCCGAAAAACCCGAAGAGCAGCGGCAGGCCCTCGATCATGCCTGTCAACACCCACAGCATGTAGCAAGTGGTGCCGAACAGCAAAAAGGACATGCCCTGCTTGAAGCTCTCCATCCACGCGCCCGGACGCGGCAGGGCCGCCACCAGGCCCGGCGCGAAGGAAAGCAACAAGAATGGCGCGGCCAGACCCAGGCCGATCATGGCAAACATCAGCAGCGCCTGCCCCACCGGCAGCCCCACCGCAAAGGCCAGCGCCGTGCCCAGAAACGGCGCCGAGCACGGCGTCGCCACCACCACGGCCAGCAGCCCGGTGAAAAAGGAGCCGCTCAAACCATGCCGCGCCTGCAAATCCGCCCCCACACCCACCGCGGACGCACCGATCTCGAACACGCCCGCCATGTTCAGGCCGAACACCAGGAAAAACGCCGCCAGCGCATAGATGAAGGCCGGTGATTGCAATTGAAAACCCCAGCTTTTCCCCAGCGACACCACCACGCCGCCAAGCACCATAAAACACAGCAGAATGCCCGCCGTGTAGGCCAGCCCGTGCAGCACAATGTGACGTTTGTCATCGCCCGCCTGCCGCGCCACGCCCATGATTTTGATGCCCAGCACCGGAAACACACATGGCATGATGTTCAGGATGAGTCCGCCCAAAAAAGCAGCGAACAGGTAGAATCCAAACGAGCGCTGCGTCTTCGGCCCGGTCACTTGAGGCTCGATTTTGGCATCCAGTGCTGGCAGGCTGGCAAACGCCTCCTTCCCCTCTTCGTTCACCACCGCCTCGGCAGCGACTTTCAGGTGCGTGCGCGCGTCCATCTTCACTGGCAGGCAGCTCTTGGGATCACAAGCCAGCGCGCTCACCGTCACCACCAGGTCCGCCTCATCCCCCGGTTTGCCCGCAGGCGTGATCTTCACCGGCAAATAAACCGTGCCGTCGTAACCCACGCTGGTCTTGCCATCGGTGGAGGGCACCTCATGCGTCGCCGGCCAGGGCAGCTCCTCGATGGTCCAGCCATCCGGCAATTCCCACCAGAGCGTCGTCGGTTTTCCCACCACATCAGGCGGCAGCACCTTGCCATAGGTGTGCCATTCGGGGCCATGCTCCAGCCGCACCGCCGCGCGAAAAGCCTGGCCGGGCGTCACGGTGCTGAGTTCCGCCAGCAACTCCGCTTTTACCGGAGGTTCACGGCCCGCGCCACCAGCCACGCCAAACGTCTGCGCCCCCGCTTCACCAGAGAGCAACAACACGCAAAACGTCAGCAAGGGCAACAGAGGTCGGGTCATGCTCCCAAGACGCGGACGCAGCACTGGATATTCCAAAAACCTCCGCTCGCTCATTGCTGTCCGCCTTCGTTGCCGGTCAATGCGGCATGCGTGCCGTCGCAAAAAGGCGAGTTGCTGCTGTGCTTGCAGTTGCAGAGCGCGACTGTCCGCCTTTCCAACAACGTGAATTTGCGCGGTGCCAGGCCCGTGCCGCAGTGACTGCCGTCGCAAAGGGGCTGATGGCAGGACAAGCCGCAGGAGCACCACCAGTGATCGCCCGCGCCGAGTTCGACCACGGCGGGTTTGGTGTCAAAAATCACTGGCGGTTTGCGCATGCCAAAACGATCTCAACATGGAACGCTTGCCAGCGTAGTAAAGAGCAAGAGGCTTGATGCCGCGCCCTCTGGATGCTGATAATACCCATCACCGCATGATCCGCCATCTCGCTGTCATTCTTTGCCTCCTGCCGCGGACGCTTCCGGCGCAGGAACTGGCAGCGCCGGAAACAGCTCCCGACTTTGTCTGGCAGACGGTGCAAGAGTACTTCAGTCATGCCCCGCCCGGGGAGCGGCCGGTGTATGTGTCGGGAACACGCCGGGTGAACTCCTTTGTGCACTACACCCACATCGGCACCGACTTCGGTTTCCACGGCCCCGCCGCTTTCGAAGTTGTCTGGCGGGAAAACGTCGTCAACGCGAACCTGCGCCAGCATCCGGACCGGTGGGCCGGCATGTGGCACAGCCTGGCCGGTCTGGCGCGCGAGCAAGGGCGCGTGCTCAATTTCACCGCGCCCTACGCCCCTTGGGTCAGCAGCGCCTGCCAGCCCCGCATCGAGGCTCTGCAGGTCATCGCCGCCGGCCCCGGCATTCTGAAATTGGAGATTCAGGACGCCCAGCAAAAAACGCTCTGGCTGCAGATGCTGCCGCTGCCCGATGACACCTTCCACACCGTCATCGTGCCGCTCCCAGCGGATGAATTGCGCGCCTGCAAATTCCTCAACTGGACGGCTGAACCCAGGTCCGACATTTCCCTCAACCGGCTTTCACTCGGTTTTCGCATGCCCGCCAGCATGCCCGACCTGTATGCCTTTCACGCGTCTTACGCGAAGCTGGCGCGCGGTTTTGAGGGCGGCTGCGGCCTGATGCGCGACCGCTCCCACACAGAGCCGGGTGCCTTCGATTCCGTGCCTGCCACCGGCCTTTTCGCCCTCGCCACTGCTGCGGCCGCCACTCCTGAACTCGGCCTCGTCAGCCGGGAGCATGCGCGGACCTTGATTCACGAAGTCGTCGATCAAGTCGGCAGGCTGGAGGCTCCGCTTGGCTTGCTGCCGCATTTTGTGCGCTTTGAAAACGGCGCTTACCGCCTGCATCCCGGCACCGAATACAGCACCGTGGACACGGCCATTTATTACCATGCTGTGCTGCTCGCATCGCGCTTGATTGCCGATGCCGAGTTGGAGGCGCGCTTGCTGCAAGCCATCCAGAAGATCGAATTTCCGCGTCTGCACCTCGAGGACGGCAGCATCACTCACGGACTCAAAAGCGACGGCGCCAATTTGCTGCCGCATGGCTGGAGTGATTGGGGTGGCGAGACCGCGCTGGTGTTGCTGCTGCGCCAGATTGCCGATCCTCTTGCGGCGCCCTCCACCCACATCGCGCATCCCGGCGAAGTCTGGCAGGGCACCGGCTTCATTGCCGAACTGCAAAGCCTGTTCTACCCCGATTTCGACGCCGACACACCCGACCTGCTGCAGCAGGTCTCCTGGCACGCCTCCCGCCTCTGGCATCTGGAGCGCCAGCAAAATTACATCCGCCAGCGCTGGCGCGGCACACTGGCGGATGAGATCGGTTTGTATGGCCTGTCCGCAGGCGAAAACGCCGCCGGCACCGGCTACCAGGTCAGCGGCACTTCCCTCTCCGCGCAAAATCTGCTGCACCCGCATTACTTTTTGATGAGCGCCTGCCTGCGGCCGAACACCAAGGAAGTGCTCGACATCATCGACAACCTGCGCCGCATCGGCTTCATGCCCCCCTTTGGAATGGTCGAAAACGTCACCGTGACTGGCAGCTCGTATCTGCCCATGAACGGCTCTCTCAATGCCGGCTTCGAAGCCATTTCCGCCTACCATTTGCTCTGCCGCAGCCGCCAACTGCCCAACCGCCTGTATGAGGCCAGCATGACCAGCCCCGAGCTGCGGCAAGCCATCCAGATTTATTACAAGACCAGCGCCGGGGCCAACGCCGGGCCGTGACCGCACCGCCAGGGGCGAGAGGCGCGGTTACCGAATGACGAAAAAACACAACGAAACAATCCTGGTTGCATTCCCCCGCAACCCCATCCATTATCCCCGCCCGCGCACCTCCGGGTGCCGAAAAAGGTCGGGCCGTAGTTCAGCCTGGTAGAACGCTTGCATGGGGTGCAAGAGGTCGTGAGTTCGAATCTCGCCGGCCCGACCATTTTGATTGAAATGCGAACTCAAGTTCGCATTTACAGAACTCGTTGATAATAAGTCACTTGTGTAAACGTCGAGATTGACGGAATACCAGTGAGTTCGTATCTTCCTCTGTGAAGGGCTCAATCCGCCCGGAATCGGGTCCTTTTCAGGGTCAATACGGTTGATCTTGATCCCCCTCAAGATCAAGCGCACCAGTTCGCACTGCTCCTCGAAGGAAAGCGTCTTGATGGCCTCGTCACACTCCCGCAGAGCTGCCGCAATCAGGTTCTCGTCAGCCACGGCCTTTCCCCGATAAGCAATGTCGATTTCCACCTTTTCCAACTCCCTTTCCAATTCGTGCTTCTGCTTGGAAAGGTCTTCGGCAGCCACAAGGGTTTCCTCGCCAAAGTGCCCGGCTCCCGGCTGGCGGGCTAGCATCAGGTAACGCGCCAAGGCATCGGCCATTTCCTTCCGGCGCTGCTGAAGCTCCGCCCGCCGGCGCTTTTTCAACGGACGCAATGAACGGGATTTTTCCTCATTGGAGGCTGCGATAGCCGTTCCGATGATTTCGGGGTGGCTACTCAGCTTGCCGATGCCTTGAAGCACAAAGTCATCCATGGTCCGACCCGGCACGTTGCGCACGGTGCAGTCCGCAGCCTTGCCGTCCTTGCTGACGTCGTTGCAGGTGTAGTAGAGATACTGGCGTCCCTGCCGATCCTTTTTCCCGCCCGCCTTGGGCGTAAGACGATGGCCGCAGGTGCCGCAGTAAATGATTCCCTTGAGGAGGGATTGATGGACATTGCGGTCAGGGCGGTCTTTGGGATTGCCTCCCGGACGGGTCTTGCTGCTGAGCGCGTCCGTTGGCCTGCTGCCAGAGCTTGGCGCTGATGAGCGCTGGATGCTCGCCGGGGTAATCCTTGCCCTGATGCCGGATGATGCCCTTGTAAAAGGGATTGGTTACGATGGAAGTGATCTTGTGGCAGATGAAGCGCTTGCCACCCACGGTGGTCTGTCGTCCCCTTCGGCTTTGCACCTGCCGTTCAGGGGTACGCAGCCCTTCCGCATTCAGGATGGAGGCCACTTTGGCAGGGCTACGCCACTCGCGGCTGAGTTCAAACACGCGCCGCGCCACGCTGGCGTCGTCTTCATGGATGGCGACGCGCTTGGTGACGGGATCATATGCGTAGCCGAGAGGAGCCCAGCCACCGTTCCACATGCCGCGCTTGGCCCGTTCCGCCAGCTTGTGCTGGACACGTTCAACGGTGGTTTCCCGCTCGAACTGGTTGAAGGAAAGCAGCATGTTGACCATCAGCATGCCCATGGGGGTGCTGGTGTCGAAGGATTGAGTGGCGGAGACGAAATGCACCCCGTGTTGTTCGAGGACCTTCCAAAGGGCATAGAAATCCGGAAGATACCGGGTGATGCGGTCGAGTTTGTAGGTCACCACGACTTTGATTTGCCCGGCCCTCACTTCCTGCAACAGGGCTTGGATGCCGGGCCGCTGGAGGTTCTTGCCGGAGAACCCGGCATCATCAAAGAAGTGGGTGGCTGACCAGCCTTCATGCCGGTGAACGGCGATGGCGTGCTGGCAGATGTCGCGCTGGGTGTCGAGCGAGCTGTAATCACCCCGCGCCTGGTCATCGGTGGAAACGCGGGTGTAGATGGCGCAACGGACAAGAGAACTGGAGGGCGCGCCGTTGAGATTGTCCTCCTTGGATAGGATGGAATGGTTCATGGGATGATCAAAGGAAATGGCTTTCAGAACAAAGACCCGGCAAAGCGGATGCGTGCCGTGGCCTGCCCACGCGAAAGCCGTCGTGGGCTTTGGCTCCCATTTGGGGAGCAGTGGGACCCAAAGCGGGGTCAATAATGGGGAGTTCAGTCGTCCCTGTGAAGCTGCTGAATCCAAGTCGGATCAACAATAGAAATATAGCATCACCCTTGTCCAAAACCAACATGGGAGAAAAGGGGTTGAACGGGTGACCTGACTTGGCTGAAAATGAGGGTGAATGAAAACACATAACCAACCTCAGCAGGCCACCCGTCAGCGTTATTTAGCCGCATGTTCAGCCAGTTGCTCGCGCTTTTTTCGCGCACGGATTTCCAACGGCTGGTGCGCGAGCACAAAGCAGCGCGCGGAGCCAAGGGCTTTGACTGCTGGACGCAGTTTGTGGCCATGCTCTTCTGCCAGTTGGGCCGGGCACACAGCCTGCGTGAACCGAGAGGCTGGGAAGCCGCGAGGTAGACTGCCATAGGCAGCCCGCAGGGCGACCGAGCGGCGGCAGCGAGGGCGTCAAATTTGCGGCGGTCTGGCCAGTGTCGAGGGCAAGCTCAACCATCTGGGTGTGGGCGAAGCTCCAAAACGCTCCACCCTCTCCTATGCCAACGCGCACCGGCCCTGGCAGCTCTTCGAAGCGGTCTTCGGGCAGTTGCTGGGGCGCTGCCAGGCCTGGGGCGCTGTCAGGCCTGGGGCGCTGTCAGGCCTGGGGCGCTGTCAGGCCTTGGCCGCACCCAAGAAGCCGTTCCGCTTCAAAAACAAGCTCTACAGCCTGGAGGCCAGCGTCATTGATCTGTGCCTCTCCAGGTATGACTGGGCCAAGTTCCGCCGGGCCAAGGGGGCGGTTAAACTCCACCTGCTGCTCGATCACGACGGTTGCCTGCCCAGCTACGCGGTCATCACCGACGGCAAAACCCATGAACCGAGCGGCTGGGAAGCCGTGAGATAGACTGCCAAAGGCAGCCCGTAGGGTGCCTGAGCGGTGGCAGCGAAGGCATCAAATCGCATGGCCCGCGCCCTGCAACTGCCAGCCGGGGCCATCATCGCGATGGACCGTGGCTATGTCGATTACCTCTTTCTCGACAGCCTCACCGAGCAGGGCGTCTTCTTTGTCACCCGGCTCAAAGACAACGCGGTGTTCAGCTTGGCAGGCCAGCACTCTGCGCCGCGCGACAACATCCTGGCGGACGATTTGATTGACCTTCCCGGCAGCGGCAAAAGCCACAACCCGCAGCGGCAACTGCGCCGGGTGGTGGTGTGGGATGAGGTGGCCGGGCGGCAGATCGTGCTTTTGACCAACAACCGCAAGCTCAGCGCGGCGACCCTTGCCGCCATCTACAAGCAGCGCTGGCAGATCGAGCTGTTTTTTAAAG
The DNA here is from genome assembly GCA_964553805.1 of uncultured Verrucomicrobiaceae bacterium. Taxonomy (GTDB): domain Bacteria; phylum Verrucomicrobiota; class Verrucomicrobiia; order Verrucomicrobiales; family Verrucomicrobiaceae; genus JAGRPD01. The sequence continues at coordinate 458 of CAZKMS010000163.1, read as the reverse complement.
CGCTCAAACAGAACTTCAAGATCAAGACCTTCGTGGGCACCAGCGCCAACGCCGTGCGCATTCAGATTTGGACAGCACTCATCGCCATCCTGCTGTTGAAGTTCCTGCAACTGCGCAGCCGGATCGGCTGGAGCCTGTCAAATCTGATCTCGCTGCTGCGCCTCAACCTCTTTGTGCATCGGGACTTGTGGGCATGGCTCGACACACCCTTCGATGGCCCGCCTGATCCACCCCCGCTCCTGCAACCCACGTTCCACTTCGCTTGACTTGGACAGCATCTCTAACGCGCCATCTAATTTGAAGGCATGAGACCACCACCTCGACCCAATAACCATCCAAAGCCCGCCATTCCAATACCCCTTCACCCCATTCCTGGGTGTTTTGGACAGCAGTGGGGTGAACTTCAGTTTCAAGTCCTTGCCGTCATCATCGAAGTCGAACACTGCGCATAGTCCGGC
>CAZKMS010000162.1:0-11853 GCA_964553805.1 uncultured Verrucomicrobiaceae bacterium | reverse complement strand
CAAGATCGGCGCCTATGCCAGCGATTCGCTCATCACCGCGCTGCGGGACTTCATCCAGCGTCGGCCGTGATTTGCGCCATATCTGATCCTTCTGCGATTCGAGCTCCAGGGAAAGTGTATCCACTCGAATCTCTGAGGGGCATGGCGGCGATCATTGTGGCCTTGTTCCACTACCCGACCAGTTCCTGGCTGACATCCAATCCACTGGTGCGGAACGGACCGCTGATGGTTGATCTGTTTTTCGTGCTATCCGGCTTCGTCATCGCGATGAATTACCTCAGTCGCTTGGACAATTGGCGGGAAGCGTTGGATTTCATGCGTAAGCGGTTCTGGCGCCTCTACCCTCTACATTTTATTACTTTGATCCTTTTTGTCTTGGTGGAATTCTCAAAGCTTGTATTCGAAGCCAAAACGGGCCTGGTCAGCACCAATCCAGCCTTTTCAGTAAATAACGCCGAGGCATTTGCAAATCACCTGCTCCTTATTCAAGCAATATATCTAGACCACCTGACGTTCAATGGTCCGAGTTGGTCAATATCAGCAGAATTCATTACGTACATTGTATTTGCCGTACTCGTACTCCATGCGCGAACTTACAACGCGGCCGCTGCGGCCATCCTCGTCGTGGCTGCCGGGATTACGTTACTAGTGACAGACGGAATGGAGTCCGATACCGATTGGGCGCTGGTCAGGTGCGGATATTCGTTCTTTGTCGGAGTACTCGCCTTTCGGCTGTTCAATCGGACGAAAACAGGAGGCTCTCAATACCTTGCGATCGCATTGATAGCCTTGTCGATCACTACCGTCTACTTCGCTGGACTTTTTCCAAGAGTGCTGATTCCTTGGATCTTCGCCGCCGTCATCGTACAACTCGCGAGAATACCCGTTGAATCGGAAACCAGCAAACTCCTGTCAAGCGCACCTCTTATATACCTCGGCACGATCAGCTACAGTATATATATGACCCATACTTTGGTATGGTGGTCGGTAAATCAGATATTGAGATTTGGTTTTGGCAGGACTTGGGATACACTCACCCCCGGATATGGAACCTTGGTCGTTCTGACGGGAATAATCGTTATTCTCGTTCTTTCCACCTGGACTTATCGAATGGTGGAGAATCCCTTTCGCAATGGCATTCCACGCCGACAACATAAACTTGCGAGTCCGTCTGCCTAACCTGCTGGCTCGAGTTTTCAGAGCATCTCAATGAGAGCATCCAATAGGTTTTCGTCACAGACGATTAACCCGGTTCGGGTGGCGCAGGTAGAACTGCCGCCATCCGTCTCGCTCATCGTTGTTACTTACAAGAGTAGCAGCCTTCTCGCAGACCTAGTCAGCTCTTTTCCTGCCGCATGCGGCAGTGTTCGAAGTTACGAAATCGTGATTGTGGACAATGCGTCGTGTGACGAAACTCCGGCAATAGCCCGCAAGCTGTTGCCTAATGCCACTGTTATCGTCCGCGAGGCCAATGGCGGTTATGCCGCGGGCGTCAACGCTGGGATCAGAGCAACCCGCGCAACCGACGCGGTGCTCATCCTGAACCCGGACATCCGGCTGCACCCGGGCTGCGTGGCGGCACTGCTTGAAAGGCTACGGCAACCAGGTATCGGCATCGCCGTGCCGCGCATCCTCGACGAAGCCGGACGAACCCAGCATTCCCTGCATCGATCGCCCAGCATTCTTCGAGCATGGGGCGAGGCCATACTCGGTGGAACCCGCGCCGGACACATTCCGCTTCTAGGGGAAACCATCATCGACGATTCAGCGTACTCGCATCCGACGTCAGCCGCTTGGGCCTCGGGCGCCGCGATGATGATTTCCACAGAATGCCTCCGAGCAGCCGGAGAATGGAACGAACCATTCTTTCTCTATTCGGAAGAGACGGAATACTGCCTGCGAGCTGGTGATGCCGGCTTCAAGGTCCAGCTGGAGCCGCGAGCCGAGGTAACTCACATCGGCGGCGAGATGACTTCATCACCACGTTTGTGGGCCATGCAGGCGTGGAACCGAGTGCGCCTCTACCGGTCCCGGCATGGCCGAGTAGCGAGTGCGGCATTCCGGGCGGGAGTTGTCGTCAATGAAGCATTGCGCGCCGCCCGGGGAAGCAAGATCCACAGGGCCGGCTTGGCGTCAGTACTTTGGGCTTCCTCGCGCCCGCCGGAGGTAAAGGGAAACCTGGACGTCATGCCCCACCCACCTCCACCCACCAGTTATGTATGTTTCTCTGCGCAGGATTTCTGGTACCACAACCGCGCGCATTCCGACATTCAGTTGATGCGCAATGTGGCAGCTACCAGGCGCGTCCTGTTCGTCAACAGCATAGCCATGCGCATGCCCATCCCAGGGCGCAGCACAAAGGCCTTCCGCCGTATCTGGCGCAAGGCCAAGAGCATGGCCAAGCTGGTTCGCAGGCCGATCCCGGAGTTGCCTGACTTCCACGTCATGACCCCGGTAACGATACCGCTGTACGGTAGCGCCATTGCTCGCCGGCTAAATTCGGCGCTCGTAAGGGCACAGGTCGGGGTCGTGTTGAGAGCGTTGGGAATGAAAACTCCCGCAATCATTGTCACCATTCCGACGGCCTGGGACGTGGTGAGCCCCATGGATCGGCGATGCCTTATCTATAACCGATCAGACCTGCACTCCAGCTTCCCTGAGGCAGACAAGCAGTTGATAGAGGGCTATGAAGCCCAGCTTCTGAGGCACTCAGACTTTGTCTGCTACGTTAGCCGGGCACTGATGCAGCAGGAACTGCCCACAACCCAAGGGAGAGCCATCTTCCTGGACCACGGTGTCGACCTGGAGCACTTTCGAACTGTCCCCCACGAAGACCAACCCGCTGACGTACGGGATCTGGCTCGACCGCGGATTGGCTTCTTCGGCGGGTTAGATGACTACATCATCGACTTTGACCTGTTGGAGAGCATTGCAGAGGGGTTTCCCGGCGCATCCCTGGTTTTGGTCGGGGACGCAACTTGCTCCATGGATCGCTTCAAAAGGTTCCCAAACGTTCACTGGCTCGGGTTCCAACCCTACGAGAAGATTCCGGGCTACGGCTCCGCCTTCGACGTGGCACTCATGCCTTGGCTGGACAACAACTGGATTCATCACTCGAACCCCATCAAGCTGAAGGAATACTTGGCGCTGGGCCTTCCGGTGGTCACCATCGACTTTCCCGAGGCGCACTACTATGCGGACCACCTCGCGATCACCCGAGGCGCAGACGACTTTGTTGCAGCGGTACGGCGCCTGCTTTCCTCGCCGCCGGACCCTGACTCGCAGCGGGCCGCCGTCCTGACGAAGAGTTGGGCACACAGGGCAACGCTGCTCATCGATCTTTGCGAAGGCCGCTTGCAGTCAACACAGGTAGAGAACAGCTGACATGTGCGGCATCGCTGGCATCCGTCGTTTCGACGGCGCCCCTGTCGAGGGGGGCATCCTGCGCGCGATGACGTCGCGCCTAGAGCATCGCGGACCCGATGCAGAAGGATTCTGGACAAACGGCCCCATTGGCTTTGGCCACCGCAGGTTGTCCATCATCGACTTGAGCGGCTCGATCCAGCCGATGGCGTCGGCCGACGAATCGAGCCACATCACATTCAATGGGGAGATCTTGAACTATCGCGCCCTGCGGCAGCGCGTTGCCTATCCGTATCGAACCCACGGTGACACGGAAACGATTCTCGCGTGCTACATGGCACAGGGCGAAGCGGCCTTCAACGACCTCGAAGGTCAGTTTGCCTTTGCACTGCACGACGCACGCGACAACTGGCTGCTTCTCGCACGCGATCGGATGGGCATCCTGCCGCTGTACTACTACGTCGATTCGCAGGTATTCGCCTTCGCCTCTGAAATCAAGGCGCTCCTGCCGGCCATTCCAGCCGCCAAGGTGGACACCCGCAGCCTAGATGCCTACTTCGCTAGGCGGGCCGTTCCAGCGCCGTACACGCTGTTTGAAGGCGTGCGAAAGCTCCCGCCAGCGCACACCCTGCGCGTCGGCGAGAGGGGCATCGTGCAGGAGAGGCGGTACTGGTCGTTCCCCAACGTCACTCGGTCGCAGATGACACCGGACGACGCCGTTGCGGAACTGGATTCGAAACTCCGCACGGCCGTAGCCACGGCTTTGGTCGCCGACGTCCCGGTCGGCGCTTACTTGAGCGGAGGGGTCGATTCCAGCGTGATCGTGGCGCTTATGAGCGAGTTGCGTGGGGGCTCCGGCGTCAAGACCTTCTCTGCCGGCTTCGGTGACCCACGCCATGACGAGTTGCCATACGCACGCCAGGTCAGTCAGTTGCTGGGCACCGAGCACCATGAGGTGATCGTGAGCAGCGATGATTTCCGCTCCCTGTGGCGCAAGCTGACCTGGCACCGGGACGCCCCCATCTCGGAGCCGGCGGACGTCGCCGTGTTCAAGCTCGCCCAGCTCGCGCGCCAGAGCGTGACCGTGGTGCTCTCCGGCGAGGGCAGCGATGAACTGTTTGCCGGTTACCCCAAGCATCGCTATGCAGGCCTCTCGGCGTCGGTAGGCATGGTCCCCCACTCGATACGTTCGCCGTTCCTGAACCTGCTTCAGAAGCTGGCGCCACCTTCTGCCTCGCGCCTGAGAATCGCGGCCCGCGCGCTGTCGGGGCGTGATGAGGCCGAGCGCTTCAGCAATTGGTTTGCCCCCTTCACCGCACCGGAACGCTACGTCCTTCTGCGCGGCGCGCCATCTCACGCAGCAGCCGATTGGACACAGCAACCTGAAGGCGACGCCCTCAGGCGCATGTTGATGCAGGATGCCCAGGCGTGGCTGCCCGACAACCTGTTGGAACGCGGCGACCGAATGTCGATGGCCGCTTCGCTGGAACTGCGTCCGCCCTTTCTGGACCGGCATGTGGTGGAGTACGCGTTCCAGCTTCCGTCGGCATTGAAACTGCGCCAGGGCAAGACGAAGTGGCTGGTGAAGCAGGTTGCGCTGCGCTACCTGCCCAATCAGATTGTGAATCGGCGCAAGGTCGGGTTTCGTGTGCCGCTGGACGCATGGTTTCGCAACGGGCTGGAGGAGTTTGCATGGGATACGCTGACCTCCCGGGATTCCCTCGCCAGCCAGTTGCTGGACCGCGACACAATTCGAATGCTTCTCCAGCGTCACCGCAAGCAGCAGTCCAATGAAGAGATGCGGATATGGGCGCTCCTGTGTCTTGAGATCTGGCATGAAGAGTTCTTCCGCCAGAGTAAGCCATCATGAGCATCAACCAACCTGATGGCCCCGCCATCGGGGCCATCGACTACACGAACCCCACCTCGCTCGGCTCACGTCTGCGCGCGAAGCGGATCGAACCTTTGTTGCAGTTGATCAGGAATGCCCACGCGCGACACAACCATGTTCGAGTGCTGGATGTGGGAGGGCGCAAGTCCTACTGGAATATCGTTCCGCCGAGTTTCCTGCGGGCCCACAAGGTCAGCATCACGGTCATCAACATCCCAGGAGAGCTTCAAGATACCGATGACGATGTGTTCAGCCACGTGACCGGCGACGCCTGCAACATGAGCCAATACTCCGACGGACAGTTCCACATTGCTCACTCCAACTCCGTGATCGAGCACGTAGGTGGATGGCAGAACGTCAAGCGGTTCGCGAAAGAGAGCCGCCGAGTGGCCTCAGGCCTGTTCATTCAGACGCCCTACTTCTGGTTCCCCGTTGAACCCCACTACATTTTCCCGATGTTCAACTGGTTTCCGCGTCCTGTGCAGGAGAGCCTTGTGCAGCGATTCGCGCTCGGTTACGGCGGAAAAAAGGCACCCGACCTGGATACCGCGATCGACTGGATAGAGGCCGCGCCCCGATTGCTTGACCAGCGCACCTACGAGTTGCTGTTTCCTGATTGCCGAATCGTCAAGGAGCGGTACTTCCTGCTGACCAAATCACTCATCGCCATACGCGCCGTGGCGTGAATAAGATCATGAGAACGTCGCAAGCCGCCTTTGGTTTGCCTCTCCCAGCCGCGGTTGCTCGTCCATGAATGCAGCGGCACTTATCTTTCTCGCTCTCAACTCTGCAGCGATCTCGCTGCTACCCCGAAGATGGGCGACGATTCCATTGCTGGCGACATGCTGCTACATGTCCGTGGGCCAAGGCTTGGAATTGGGATCGATTTCGCTACCCATCTTTCGCATCGTGTTGAGCTTGGGCATCCTGCGGGCCATCCTGCGGGGTGAAAGGCTGCCGGGGGCCATGAACACAGTGGACAAGCTGATGATCTGGATGGGGGTGTGGCTGGTGTTTGCCAGCCTCTTCCACCGACAGCTTCCTGGATCAGGCTTCGCGTTCACAGTGGGGCTGGTCATCGAAATTCTCGCTGTCTACTTCCTGACAAGAGTCTGGTGTCGCAGTCTTGATGAGCTGTTTGGGGTCATTCAAGCAATCGCCTGGCTGCTTGTCCCTGTTGCCGTCGCGATGGTCGCCGAACATGCGCTTGAGAAAAACCTGTTCGCGCTATTCGGCGGTGCGTCAGAAGCAATATACATGCGGGACGGGAAGATCCGTGCACAGGGTCCATTCCAACACCCGATTCTCGCCGGCACCGTGGGCGCAGTGTGCTTTCCATTGATGATTGGAATCTGGAGAAAGCATCGCTTTAGTTCAATGATCGGCATGGCTGCGAGTACCACTATGGTACTTGCCAGTACCTCCAGCGGTCCGTTGATGAGTCTTATTTTCGGCGCTGCCGCACTCGTGCTCTGGAAACGTCGCTCGTGGCTTCCTAGCCTGCGTTGGATCTTCGTCATTGGATATATTTCGGCAGAAATCCTTATGTCGCGCCCAGCGTACTACCTCATCTCGATGATTGATCTGACCGGCAGCAGCACGAGTTGGTATAGGTCGCGGTTGATTGAGTCTGCATTCGAGCATCTTCCAGAGTGGTGGCTGATTGGAACGGACTTCACTGCTCACTGGATGCCAAACCCATTGGACAGCCGGCAAGCGGACTTAACCAACTACTACATCTACTTGGGGGCGCTAGGAGGACTGCCGGCGACCATTTTCCTGATCGCCATTCTCTGGCGTTGCTTCGTTTGGGTCGGTCGAGGCGTTCGGAGCACATCAACCAATTCTGAACAGCAACTCATGATTTGGTGTCTTGGCGCCGCCCTTTTTGCACATGCCGCCACCTGTATCTCGGTCGCCTATTTTGACCAGTCGAAAGCTTTTCTTTGGTTGAACGTCGGTATCATCAGTTCCATGTACTCTGTTGTTGTGGGTGGGAAAGAACCTGGGCTGAACAATTCTGTTTCTTCCGCACGCGCCTCGCGGGTACACAACTACAAATCCCGATACACGAACTAGTATGACGGACCATGTAATCACGGAGATCAGCTGCCATGCGCGACGCCAATATTCATTGGCCTGGATTAGGCCACCTTGGGCAATAGATGAATAGCCCGAAGCTTGTATTTTTCAGGCCCAAGTACGGACATGCAGCCCCGTAATTCCTACTACGGCATTAAGTGTTATCACCCGATTCAATGGGGCAATCGTCAAAGTTGCGGATAGACAGAAGCGCGCACAACACCGATTCTTCATTCTGGATATGAAGAATCACGATACTGCGATGGCCGTTGATTGCAGCAATATGACAAGATTACCTGCGAGCAAATCCGAGGAGCGTCCACTGATCGTTTGGGGCGCCGGCGTGTCATGGGCTGCGAACGCTGGAACCGACCGTCATATGGCCACTGCCGTGGCGCACTATGCGGACGTCTTGTGGGTCGATCCTCCACTCAGCCCGATCTCCAGGCGCAAGTATCGATATGGCGCCTCGCGATCGCCGTTCGCAGAACTCTCCAGCATCAGCGAGTCGATCCTGCGGCTGTCCACCAGGACCGTTCCATTGCAGTCGCACGGCTTGCTCCGTGACGTGACCTGGGCACTGGTCAGAGCCCAGGTCCGGCGAGCCTTGGCCTCGATGGGTCGCCAGCCGAAGGCGATTGTCGCGTCGCATCTCGGCAACCTGCGACTGCAGCAGGAACCGACGGGTCCAAGGTACGTCTTCTTCGGAACTGATGATTTCGTTGGAGGCGCCACCCTCATGGGCGTATCCACGAAACGTGTCGCAGTCGAAGAACGTGCACAACTGCAGCGCGCCGATGCTGTCGTTGCAATCTCCAGCCCACTGGTCGACCGCTGGCGTGGATTGGGGTTTGAAGGGCCGTTGGAGCTGATTCCAAACGGAGTGAACGCCACAGGTTATCTGGCCATAGACGAGACAGTTCCGGCCGACATTGCCCTGGAGAGGCCGGTAGCCGGGCTGATTGGCCAACTCTCGGACAGGATCGACATCGGCCTGCTCGAATCCGTTTTGCGGGCGGGGTGCTCATTGCTTCTGGTAGGCCCATACGATCCCCGCTGGGAGCCCGAGCGATTCAAGGCGCTTTTGTCTAGTCCTCGCGTGCATTGGACAGGCTCCGTGCCATTTGCCGAACTTTCACGCTACATGAAGGTGATTGACGTGGGCATCACACCCTATGCAAACACACAGTTCAACCGGGCGTCGTTTCCGCTCAAGACACTGGAGTACCTTGCCGCGGGCAAGCCCGCGGTGTCGACAGATCTTCCAGCCGTCAGCTGGCTTGGCACAGACCTGATCACGGTTGCAATGGGCGAGGGATTCGGTGAGGCCGCCCGCGCCCAAGCTTCTAACACTTCAGCGGAGTCCATCTGTCGCCGGAGGAAGTTCGCGGCGGCGCATTCGTGGAAACAGCGAGCCGAGCAGTTTGCGAACTTCATTGGACTGGGATCCGGGCAAGCGCCGTACGACAGCAGATAGAGCCCATGAACATCATCATCTATACCCATTCAATGGAAATCGGCGGATCCCAGCTCAACGCCATTGAAATTGGCGCAGCGATGCAACGACTCGGCCACAGGGTCTTGCTGCTGGCAGAAGACGGCCGAATGGCGGCAATGGCCGACGCGCTTGGCCTAGAACGACTGCCCGTCAGCAACAGGCGCAAACGTCCTTCCCCGGGCGTGATGGGCCTGCTCACCCGACTTGTGCGCGAGCGGCAGATTGATGTGGTCCACGGCTATGAATGGCCTCCGGTGGTCGATGCGTGGTTTGGCCCACACCTGCGCCTTGGCACACCAGTGGTGGCGACTGTGTACTCTGCGGCCGTGGCGCCGTTCCTGCCCAAGTCGATTCCCTTGATCGTTGGGGTTGAACAATTGCGTCAGCAGTGCCTTGCCGACGGATTCTGCGCCGTGGACCTTATCGAGCCGCCAGTGGACACCGATGCAAACTCCCCGCTGCTCGACGGTGCCGATTTTCGCGCCAAGGTCGGTGCGGGCCCCAGCACTACGCTCGTGGTGGTCGTTTGCCGGCTGGCGCGCGAATTGAAGCTGGAGGGACTGCTAACGGCGTGTCGCGTCGTGGGTAAATTGGCAGCAGAAGGTACGGACATTCGCCTGGCGATTGTTGGGGATGGGCCGGCCCGATTCATGGTGGAAGAGGAAGCCGCCAGGGCCAACGCGCTTGGCACCTCCCCGACAGCGATTCACCTGATGGGGGAAATGGCGGATCCTCGACCTGCATACGCAGCCGCCGACATCATGCTCGGCATGGGCGGGTCGGCCTTGCGAGGCATGGCTTTCGGCAAGCCGCTGATAGTGCAAGGAGAGGCGGGATTTTGGAAGCTTTGCGACGAGGAATCCGCGCCCTCTTTTCTCGCAACGGGTTGGTACGGTCTTGGCGACGGGTCGCCCGGAGACGCCCAACTGCGCGCCGCATTGGCAGCATTGCTATCGTCGCCAGCCGCAAGGAGACAGTTGGGAGCTTTCGGCCGTCGCTTGGTGGTTGGTCGATTCAGCCTCCAAAATGCTGCCTTCGCGCAACTCAATACCTATAAGCGGGCAATAGAACTACGCAAACAGTCGGACATCGGAGACGTCCTAGCAGCGGCATCAGGTGTCTTGCGCCATAAAGTTCGGCAACGCCTCGCCAAGATCGGTGGAAAGACTCGGACGGATGACTTCAACTCGCTCCAGGAACAACAGCGCGCAGAGAAACGTCGGCGAAGTTAAATGCGCACTCTTGGTAAGTCTGCACGGGTGCACTTCAAATTGCTGATCAGCTCTTCCCAGTGCATGCACTAACCTCTCTCAGCGAACTATCAGACCTTGCGGTGCTTCCACTGTGGTTTGTGCGCAGGCGGGCAACGATCCGGTGATGACCGCACCGTCCTCATACTTGTTGTTTGACCAGCAGTTGTTGCCGCCAGTGGGCAGGTAGATGACTGGCCCGGCCCACCCGCAGATGTTCTTTGAGCCACGTGCCCAGACGTTATCCTTGTAGACCGTGTTCTTGGAATTTCCAGAGTTATCGGGAGAATTGCCACCGTACAGACAATAGCCGGCTTGACCTTTGCCCGAGTTGTCAGTCTTCAGATAATTTTTCTCGACCGTGACTCCATCGATATCACCCCAAAAAGAACTATGCGTATAGAGCGCAATAACGGCCGACATGCCATCCGTAGTGTTAGCCCCAGACTTGTAACCTGCAAAAAGATTATTGTGGCGAATGACAATCTGCCCCGTATGTCCAAGGATCGCTTCAGTGTGGTCAGCGCCCTGTGCCCATAGGTCATGGATATAGGAGTCTTCCAGTGTGAAGCCGCGCCCATAGACTCCTTGGGCGCATCCAGAAATGTTCGCCCTGCGAATTACGAAACCCGCTGCGGTCGCGCCGCCATTCGAGCCTGAATTCCCTCCGATGCACTGCCCAGCGCCACCACCTCCGACGTTCGGCGCATTAACCACGACATCCTCGATCAACACGCCAGTCAGGTTGCTCTTGCCAGGGAAAATCTGTCCATTGACCTGTGACCGTTTGATGGTGACGTTGTTTGCAGCGATGGTGATGCTGGAGTTGATCTGTTTGCCGTCGATCACCGTGCCGGCTGTCGTGATCGTTGTCGGTCCAGAATAGGGCGTCAAAGTCACACCTGTATGTTGCCAGCCAGTGCAATTCGCATCAGGAAAAGCTGGGTACGCAGGACAACCGGACGCGACTTGCGCTTGTGCCTCGATACCACCGGAACAGAGTAGTAGCAAGCCTGCATACAAAAATCCTGTATAGAACCTGGCTTGACGATTCGTGTTGGCAAGTAGCATTTTTGAGTCTCCATCGCAAACAGCGTGGGGGGCCGTGCGAAAGCGGTGAAAGTAGTTCATATTCATTGTCATTGAACGAGCTTGGACGCTTCAGTTGAAAAGGCACTCTCGTTGCCTGCGCTATCGACCGCCGTGACAGCAAAGTAGTACTGGGTTCCTGCCTTTAGCCCAGTCACCGTATAAGCAGTCGAAGAACCAGCGGAGATCCCAGCACCTCGTTGCTGCAGATACGAGCCAGACAATGTACCGTAATAGACACGGTAGCCGCTGAGTGTCGGAGTTGTCGACGCATTCCAAGTGAGCGTAGCCTGTGACGTTGCAGGTGCAGGTGCAGGTGCAGGTGCAGGTGCAGGTGCAGGTGCCGGTGCCGGTGCCGGTGCAGGTGCCGGTGCAGGTGCAGGTGCCGGTGCGATCGTGACCGTAACGGCCTTGGATCCCGTGCCTGTAGCGTTGTAGGCATAGACATTCATGATGAATGTCCCAGCTGTCGTAGGCGTGCCGCTGATCAATCCGGTTGTGCCGCTTCCGCTAAGCCCAGCCGGCCTGTTGTTTTGGTAGTACCCCGTCGGGCTGTTGGTGGCGACAGTTTGATACGAGAACGCCTTGCCAACGGTCCCTGCGGCGGTGCCCGAACTGGTAATCACGGGAGCCGGAGCCGGAGCCGGAGCCGGAGCCGGAGCCGGAGCCGGAGCCGGAGC
>CAZKMS010000161.1:0-12000 GCA_964553805.1 uncultured Verrucomicrobiaceae bacterium | reverse complement strand
AGCCTTTTGAATTTCCATATGGGTTGTTTTCGGGTTGATCGATTTCTGCCGAACGTTGTTTAGACACACTAATGTATCGACGAATGAGATTCGTCGATGGGTTTGTGTTGATTGGTGTTAAATTCGTCCACTGTTTGTGGTGTGAGCGGGGGTGGCGGCTGTCTGGGCAGGAAGCTGGGGCGTCTGATTTTTCGCATTGGAGGTGATGACAGCAAAAAAGAGCCCGGAAGTCAACCCTTGGGTGCGGCGGGTGGCGGGCCAGTGATCCGAGAGTGACCGATGCCTGGCATCAAAGACTTGGATGGATGCGGTCGAGAGCCTGCCTGGGAGTGATCGGAATCGGGGGCGGTTTGCTGTAGTCCAGGTCTGTGGCCTGGGTGGTGCGCGGAGAGGCCGGTCTCACAGAGGCCAGCTACAGGGGGCCTAGCTGAAGAACTTTTTGGCTTTTTCGAAGAAGCTTTCCTCCATGTCGGAGGCGTTTTCGCCGAGGAGCTGGGCGAATTCCTGGAGCTTGGCTTTCTGCTCGGGGGTCATTTTGGTGGGGACGGCGATCTGGGCGTGGACGTAGAGGTCGCCGTTGCTGCTTTGGCCGAGGTGCTTGAGGCCTTTGCCGCGGAGGCGGAAGGTGGTGCCGTTTTGGGTGCCGGGGGGGATCTTGACGGTGGCTTTGCCTTCGATGGTGGGGACGGTGATCTCGCCGCCGAGGGCGGCGGTGGTGAAGGCCATGGGGAGCTCGCAGTGGAGGTCGTCGCCGTCGCGCTGGAAAATGTCGTGGGCTTTGAGGTGGATGACGACGTAGAGGTCGCCGGCGGGGCCGCCGGAGGTGCCGGCGTCGCCATTGCCCTGGGAGCGGAGGCGGGAGCCTTCCTCGATGCCGGCGGGGATGCGGAGGCGGACGCGGGTGCGCTCTTTGACGCGGCCGACGCCGCGGCAGGGTTTGCAGGGGTCGGTGATGGTCTCGCCGGTGCCGCCGCAGTCGGGGCAGGTCTGCTGCACTTGGAAGAAGCCGCGGGAGGAGATGACCTGGCCGGCGCCGCCGCAGGTGCGGCAGGTTTTTTTGCCGGCGCCGCTGGCGGAGCCGCTGCCGGTGCAGGTTTTGCAGGAGACGAGGCGTTCGTATTCGATCTCGCGCTCGGCGCCGTGGGCGGCGTCTTCGAGGGTGATCTCGAGGGCGTAGCGGAGGTCTGAGCCGCGCTGGGGGCCGCCGCGGCGGCGCTGGCTGCTGGCGCCGCCGCCGAAGAAGGTCTCGAAGACGCTGCCGCCGGCGGCGCCGCCGAAGACTTCGCGGAAGATGTCAAAGGGGTCGTGGAAGCCGCCGCCGGGGCTGGCGCTGCCGGGGCCGCCCATGCCGCCGGTGAAGGCGGCGTGGCCGTGGCGGTCGTAGGCGGCGCGTTTTTGGTCGTCGCTGAGGACGTCGTAGGCTTCGCTGACTTCCTTGAATTTTTCCTCGGCGGTTTTGTCGTCGGGGTTTTTGTCGGGGTGATACTTTACCGCGAGCTTGCGGTAGGCTTTTTTGAGGTCGTCGGCGGTGGCGTCGCGGGGGACGCTGAGGACCTCGTAGTAGTCGCGCTTGTCGGCCATGCTGGGGTGGGGGGATTAGGCCTGGGGGGCGCTGGCGACGATGACGGTGGCGGGGCGGAGGAGGCGGTCTTTGAGGCGGTAGCCGCGGCGGGCGACGCGGAGGACGGTGCCCTCGGGGTGCTCGGTGGCGGGCTCCTGGGAGACGGCGTCGTGGAGGTTGGGGTCGAAGGGTTTGCCGAGGGCTTCGACTTCGTGGACGCTGAAGTCTTTGAGGAGGTCCTGGAACTGGCGGTGGACCATTTGCATGCCCATGAAGATCATGGAGGTCTCGGACTCGGCGCGGGCGGCTTCGAGGCCCATTTCGAAGTTGTCGAGGATGGGGAGGAGGGTGCGGAGGAGCTCGCTGTTGGCGTAGGCGCGGGTGTCCTGGGCTTCGCGGGCGGTGCGTTTGCGGAAGTTGTCAAGCTCGGCCTGGCTGCGGTAGGCGAGGTCTTTCCACTTGTCGGCGTCGGCCTGGGCCTGGGCGAGGGGGTCGGGCGGGGTCTGGGGCTCGGGGGCGGCCTCGGCTTCCGGGGCGGATGCGGGCGCGGGCGCGGGGGCCGGGTCTTCGGCGGGCGGGATGGTGGACTCGGGGTCGGTCATGGCACGGGGGGCGAGTTTTTGAGGGCCGCCACTATGCCGACTTCCGGACGGCAATCAAGGTGATGTCGTCCAGGGAGCGTTTGCCGCTGACGAAGATGTCGATTTCCTGGAGGAGGCCGTGGACGATGGCGCGGGGGCCCTGGGCGGCGCGGAGGGCGAGGGCGCGCTCGATGCGGTCCTCGCCGAACATGAGTTCCTTGGCGTCGGTGGCTTCGCTGATGCCGTCGGTGTAGAGGAGGAGGGTGTCGTCGGGGGCGAGGGTGATGGTGATGTCGCTGGCGACGCGCTCGAAGACTTCGCCTTTGTCGATGCCGACGGCCATGCCGGGGGATTCGAGGGTTTCAATGGCGCCGGTGGCGGCGCGCCAGACGAGGGGGGGGGTGTGGCCGGCGCGGGAGTAGCTGACCTGGCTGCTGGCGGGGTCGAGGACGAGGTAGGCCATGGTGACGAACATGTCCTCGCGGATGTCGGGGAAGAGGAGGCGGTTGACGCGGGCGAGGACGGCGGCGGGGGAGGTCTCGGTGGGGGCGACGGTGCGCATGATGGCGCGGCACATGGCGGAGATGAGGGCGGCGGCGGTGCCTTTGCCGGAGACGTCGGCGATGACGACGCCGAGCCGTCCGTCGCCGAGTTCGATGTAGTCGTAGAAGTCGCCGCTGAGGATGCGGGCGGGGATGTTTTGGCCGGCGACGGTGAAGCCGGGGAGGCTGGGGTCTTGATCGGGGAGGAGGATGCGCTGGATGGCGCCGGCGGCGCGCATTTCGGCGTCGATCTGCTGCTTGGCGCGGGCTTCCTGGCGGACGAGGGCGTTGGCGAGGGCGTAGGCGGACTGCTCGGCGAGGGAGCTGAAGACTTCGAAGTCGTTGTCGTTGTAGGTGTCGCGATCGCGGGGGCTGGTGACGGCGAGCACGCCGAGCTGGCGCTGGCCGCAGGTGAGGGGGCAGACCATGGCGGCGGTGGCGAAGTGGAGGGGGTTGTTGCTGGAGCCGAGGCGGGTGTCGCGGCGGAGGTTGGGGACGATCTGCGGCTGCTGGGTGGTGAAGACGTTGCCGAGCAAGCCGGCGCTTTTTTCGACGGCATGCAGGCGCAGGAAGCTGAGGAGGGAGGAGGGATTCTGCCTGGCCATGGCGACGATGCGCTCCGGCAGGGGCACGAGGGGGGAGCATTCGTCGGAGTGGAACTTGGGGACGAGGCTGTTGCGGGAGTCGTCGAGCAGGTAAAGGGCGCCGCCGCCGCTGTCGGTGACGCGCTGGGCGCCTTCGACGATGACGCGGTGGATGGCGGCGCGGCGGCCGTCGCTGGCCAGGGATTCCCCGAGGTCGTGCAGGAAGGTGAAGAGGCGGCGCTCCTCGGCGAGAATGGCCTCCTGGGACGTGCGGGCGCTGGTGATGTCTTTTTTTTGCCGCCTCGTGACCACGGTGAAGAGCACACCAAGGACCAGCGCGAGGATGGCAAGCAGGACGATGGAAAAGGTGGTCATAGAGGGAGCGGCCACGGAGCGCCGTCGGGAACGGGGATGCTCCAAGCCGCCGGACAAGCGCGGCTAGCCGCCGCCGCCCTCACGGGCGCCAAGTTCTTTTTCGAGAAATTCGATGACGTCCTGGAAGCGGTCCTGATTGTCCGCGCTGAGATCGGCCAAGGCCTGGTGCGCTTCGAGGACATGACCGGTCTGCTCTTCACGGGTGACGGGCGCGGATTCGGCGCACTGGTTGAGCAAGGCGCTGACGCGGCGGCGCTCGTCCTTCCAACTGTGGCCGTCGGCATCCACTTCGAGGATGAAATCGAGCCCCAAGCTGCGGACGAGCTGCAGGTTGCGCGGATTCGCGTTGAGGACGTGAACGGTGCCGCCGAGCTCGCGCAGGTTCACCGCAGCGCCGGTGAGGGTGCCGAGGAAGGTGCTGTCCATGATCGGGCAGCGCTCCAGATCGACGACGAACTGGCGCACGCCGGCGCTGGTCATGCGCTCGAAGGCGTCGCGGACTTGCAGGCTGTTTTGAAAGGTGCCGCGGCCTTCGACGCGGAGCCAAAAGAGCTCGCCTAAACGGCCTACTAGAATGCTGGAAGCGGCGGGCACGACAGTCAAAAGTGAAGCTTGGGGTGGCGGGATTCTCAGGCCTTTCGCAGGAACCCTCAGTGCATAGGACAAGCTCGACGGCGAGTCCATTCATTTTCCGCAAACGGCGCCCAGCATGGGGGGCGCTCATTTTTCGCCGGCCTTGGAGCCTGGCAAGCGGGCGCTGATGCCGATGCGGTTTGGGACTGGATGGGGTTGGGATACACTACAAAGGCACAAAACTGGCGGCAACGGCGGCGCCGCGAACAAACGGACTCATTCCCAAAGGTAGGACTGCTGGGAGGCGAGGATTTCTCCGCCGCGCTCCAGAGTGAGCTTCCATGAGGTCACGCGGCCGCGGCTGTGATAATCCGCTCCGGTGACTTGAAATTTGGTCCAGTTGGAGCGGCGCACCTCGGTGATGACCTGCTCCATGGTGGCGATTTCCAGGCCGCTTTCAGCTTGGCGGTATTGCAGCTTGACGGTGACCGGCTGGCTGCGGTCCGCCACCTTCCAATGGAAGGCGTAGTAGTTGCCGGCGCGCTCGCGCTGCTCGGCGGCGGTGACGGCGCCGTGCAGCAGATACTGGCGCTCGAACGAGAGGGAGCGGTCCTTGGCGCGCGTCCTCTCGGTCGGGATCAAGTGAAACTGTTTCACCTTGCTGATGGTGCCGCCGGAACTCTTGCTCGCGCTGGAGCAGGAGCTCAACAAAGAGGCTGCCGCAAGGGCGGGAAGCAGCAGGCGCGGGAGAAGGCGAAGAGCAAAGGCCATAAAGCGTGGACACTATTGGATTCATGAAGGCAATGTCAACGCCGCCTTGGCAAAGATTCGCGGGCCTGAACGCCGTCTCCGGCGCGCGCAGGCAATAAACGCAATCGCGCTTGACAGGCGTCACGGACTCGACTACACACTCCGCCCCCTTCACGTCCGTCTCGTCATGGCCAACATCCGCTCCTCAGAAAAAGACATCCGCAGAACCGCCAAGCGCACCCTGGCCAACCAGGGCGTGAAGAGCCGCATCCGCACGCTGCGCAAAAAGGTGCTGGCCGCCGTCGAGCAGGGTGACCAAGCCGCCGCCGCAGCGTCTCTCAGCGTGTTTTCCGCCGCCGTGGACAAGGCCGCCAAGACCAAGGTCCTCCACGCCAACACCTCCTCCCGCCTCAAGAGCCGCATGTCCTTGAAGGTGGCCGGCTTGAAGAAGGCCTGATCCGGGCCGCAAGCTGCGCGGGCTTACCAATTAATTCGTCCGCAAATCAATCTCCGCCTCCAGCGGCGCACCGTCGAGCCAGTGCTCCACCAACCGCCGCGCCGCCCAGGGCGCCCGCAGCGCGCCCTTTGAACCGAGGCCGTTGAAAAAGCCAATCCTGGCCTGTGAAGGATGCCGCCCGATGAGCAGCCGCGCGCGCTTCACGATCGGACGCACCGCGGTGCTGACGCCATCCCAGCTCAATTCGGCCGAAGTCAATTGCGCCAGTCGCGCGCGCAACGCCGCCAGCTTCGCCGGGTCCGGCTCATGCGGCTGGCTGGCATCGAAGCGAGGCTCATACGTCGGCCCCGCGCGCAGCGTGCCATCCGGCCGCGGCAGCAGCCAGCAGCCTCCGCCATTGATCACGCGCGGCTCCGGCCACGGCTCCGCCCGCGCGCTGAGGATGCTGCCGCGCGCCGATTGAAACGCCACCCAGTCGAACCACGGATGCCGTGCCGCCTGCCAGCCCTGGCAAAACACCGCCGCCGTGAAAGCCGCGTCCTGCCAATGCAGCGACTGTTCCTGGCACGCGAGGGATTCCATCGTGACGTCGCCCGCCCGGTAACATCCCTGCTCTGAAAAAAACGCCTTGCTGACCGCGAGATAAGCCGCCGTGTCCAAAAAGCCGCCGCCGCGTTGCTCAAAGCCGCCATGCGGCGCCTGAAACAACGCCGCGTCCAGCAGCGCGGAGCCCTTTGCCTCCCACGCCACGCGCGTCACGCAGGCCGCGACTTCCGGATCTTCCAAACGCTGGCGAAACAACGCGCCGTCCGCTTCGCCGCGAAACAAACGCACCTGATCCAGCTCGTGATAAAGCGCACAGCCGCTGCACGCCTCCACCTGCCGGTAAAGCGCCACTGCCTCATCGCGCAGTTCGCGGAATCGCCAGTTCAAGTTGAGCCGCATGCCGGTGACGGGCGTCACCAATCCGGCCGCGATCTTTGAGCAAGTCACCGGCTCTTCGCGATCGACGATCAAGAACGGCACACCGCGCTGCCACAAACGCCAGGCCAGCGCCGTGCCTGCCAGCCCCTGGCCGATGATGAGAAAACGTTGCGCCGCCATGCCACTGTGCCTGCCCTTCACTCATCCCGAATCCTGCAACAGATGCAACGCCCGCCTTGCGATGCCGCCGGGCGCGTGTTTCATCCGGCATGCGTCCTGCCCGTCCCAACCGCCACAGCCAGCAGGCCGGCCCCCGCGCCGCGCCCGTCACCCTTTACGATGAGGGCGATCTGGCAGCACTGCTCGAAGCGAAGACCAACCCGCTCGTGCTGGTGCTCGACTGCGTGCAGGATCCGCACAACCTCGGCGCCTGCCTGCGCACCGCTGACGCCGCCGGAGTGGCCGCGGTGATCATGCCCAAGGACAAATCCGCCCCCGTCACTGAAACCGTGCTGCGCGTGTCCTGCGGCGGCGCTGAAAACGTGCCCATCGTGCGCGTCACCAACCTTGCCCGCGCGATGGACAAATTGAAGGAGCTCGGCGTCTGGCTGGTGGGCACCGCTGATGAGGCGGACCGCTCGCTTTACGACTTGGATTTGAAAGGGCCGATCGGCATCGTCATGGGCGCGGAAGGCAGCGGCATGCGCCGCCTCACCGCCGAGCATTGCGACTTCCTGGCCAACATTCCGATGGCTGGCAAGGTCGAATGCCTCAACGTCTCCGTGGCCACCGGCGTCTGCCTGTTCGAGGCCGTGCGCCAGCGCGCCTGAGCAGCTCATATTGGCCGGAGCCGCCGCAGACGCGGATAACAAATGACGCCTACTGCTTCGTCGCCGGTGTGAAGTTCTTCACGAACTCCAGGCATTGGGTGATGTCCGGCACATTGTTTTCCCAGTTGTGTTCGTATTCCGTGTGCAGCGGGCCATAAAAACCACCTTCGGCAAAGGCGTTCAAGATGGCGGGAATATCAGAGACGCCGGTGCCGTAGGGAACGTCGTGGGCTTTGGGATTGCCCTTTTCGTTGAGGTCCTTGAGGTGGCTGTCAAAAATGCGGCCCTTGAGCAGGCGGATGCACTCCACCGGATCGAGCCCGGAACGCATCCAGTGGCCGGTGTCAGCACAGGCGCCCATGCGCGGGTCGCGGTCCTTCACCAGCTCCAGCACATACTCCGGATCCCAGTAGCGGTAGCTGCGATCAAGCGGCCGGCGCGGGTGGTTGTGAATGGCGATCTTGATGTCGTACTCCTTCACCAGCGCCTCAATCTGGTCCAGCGCCTCGGCGTCCGGCTCGGTGGTCAGGATGCCGATGCCCATCTTTTTCGCGAACTCAAAAATTTGCCGGTTGGCCGCCTCGTCCTTGCCGAGCTTCACCACCCCGTAAGCGACCGCGGTGACGCCCTCGGCGCCGAGCTTGGCCTGCACCGCCGCCAGCACGTCCTCGGGCGACTCATGGCTGAAAATGACGTCCGGATTCTCAGGGGAGAGCTTTTGCTTGGAGTAAAACTCGATGGTCTTGCCGCCCGCTTGCGCTGTTTTTTCAATCGCCTCCATCACGCTGAACATGCGAAAGCTGTAGGCCTGGCAGCCGGCGTAAAAGTGGCCCACCTTGGCGGACTCGGGGATCTCAGCGCGAGCGGCGGTGGCGAACAAAAGGCAGGAGAGCAGGAGGCGTGTCATCATGGCTGGTGGCATAGAACAGAACGCGCGCGGGGTTCTTGCAAGCGCAAAGGCAGCGAAAGTGGCGGCGGCTGCGGGTTGCAAAACAAACTGGATGGCGGACGCTGCGCGCCCGATGCCCGCCCCCGACAATCGTGAAGTCATTCTCGAAGCCCGCGAACTCACCCGCGAGTTCGATGGTGTGAAGGCGCTCGACCGCCTCAACCTGAAGCTGCACCGCGGCCAGGTGCTGGGCCTGCTCGGCGCCAACGGCGCGGGCAAGACCACCGCGATGAACTGCATGCTCGGCCTCACCCTGCCCACCTCGGGTGGTCTGTTCGCCTTTGGCAAGGAACTGCACGCGCACCGCATCGAGATCCTGCGCCGCGCCAACTTCTCCTCCGCCTACACCGCCCTGCCCGCCAACCTGCTGGTCTGGCAGAACCTGCTCGTCTTTGCCAAAATCTACCGCGTGCCGCAGCCGCGCCAGCGCATCGACGAGCTGCTGGAGATGATGGAGATCGGGCACTTGGCCAAACGTGTCACCGGCCAGCTTTCCGCCGGCGAGTCCACCCGCGTCAACCTCTGCAAGGCCCTGCTCAACAAGCCCGAGCTGCTCATGCTCGACGAGCCCACTGCCAGCCTTGATCCCGACATCGCCGACAAGGTGCGCAAAATCACCCGCCGGGTGCGCGAGGAGCTGAACTGCGGCATCCTCTACACCTCGCACAACATGCGGGACATCGAGGAAGTCTGTGACCAGGTCATGTTCCTGCACAAAGGCCGCGTCGTCATGGAGGGCACTCCGCAGCAGATCGTCGAGCGCTCCCGCGGCGCCTCACTGGAGGACGTCTTCATCAAGATCGCCCGCGATGGCGAAATCGTCGAGGACAACGCAACACCCGAAAGCTGAATCCATGTCTCTTGTTGTCATCCAGGCGCTCGTGATGCGCTACCTTTTCCTCTACACCCGCTCGCCGATGCGGCTCATTGAGCTGCTGTTCTGGCCGGTGGTGGAGCTCGTCATCTGGGGTTACCTCACCCTCTTCATCCAGGAGAACACCACGGGCGACTTTCCGCGCATCATCACCTTCCTGCTCGGCGCCATGATCCTCTGGGACGTGGTGTTTCGCGCTCAACAGGGCGTGGCGATCTCCTTCCTGGAGGATGTCTGGACGCGCAACCTGCTCAACGTCTTCGTCGCGCCCGTGCGCACCACCGAGTATTTGACGGCCACCTTTTGCGTCGGTTTCCTGCGCATCCTGGTCACGGTCACGGTGCTGGGCATTGTGGCGGGATTGATGTATGCGTTCAACGTCTTCACCCTGGGCTGGGCGCTGCTGCCGTTCTTTGTCAACCTGATGGTCAGCGGCTGGGCGCTCGGCATGATCTCCACCGCGCTCATCCTGCGCTGGGGCCAGGCGGCGGAGAGCCTGGCCTGGGCGGTGCCGTTTTTCATCCAGCCCTTCATCGCGGTGTTTTATCCGGTCAGCGCCATCAAGCCGGAGTGGATTCAGACCTTCTCCTGGATGCTGCCGCCGACGCATGTGTTTGAAGGCATGCGCGAGGTGCTCAACACCGGCGTCTTCTCCTGGTCGAAGTTCGGCTGGGCGCTCGGATTGAACGTGCTCTTCCTCGCCGCCGCCGGCCGCGTCTTTTATTGGATGCTCACCGTCACCCGCCGCCGCGGGTTGCTGACAAAGTTCGCCACGCAGTAACAGGCAGCTACCTGCCGGTGTAAGCCGCCGCCACCTCGTCGGCCAGGATTTCCAGGCCTTCGCGCACGACCGCCTCCGGCTGGGAAAAAGTGATGCGCAGGCATTCGTGCTCGTGCGGCCACGGCTCCCGCAAACCGAAGAAGAAATAATGGCCCGGCACCACCAAAACCTTGCGGCGCTTCAAGCGCTGATAGAGTTCCTCCGCGCTCAGCGGGCACTGCTTGAGCCAAAGCCAGAGAAAGAAGGCGCCCTCGCTGGCATGCAGCGCATACGGCGCGCGGTCGCCCAGCGCATGGCGCAGCACGGTGTTGGCCAGCTTGCTTTTGGCCTCGTAAAACGGCCGGATGATGCCGCTCACCGCGCGCGGCAATTGATCCCCCTCCAGCAGCGGCAGCAGCAGCGCCTGGCCCAGGTTGCCGTTGGCCAGGGCCAGCACCGCGTTCATGTTGGCCAGCGCGCTGGTGATGCGCTCGCTGGCGACAATGACCGAGGTGCGGGTGCCGGGCAGGCCGAGCTTGGAGAGGCTGATGGAGACGATGATGTTGTCATCCCAAACCGGCGTCCAGTCGGTGTAGATCGCGCCGGGAAATGGCATGCCATAGGCTTGATCGAGGATGAGTGGAATGCCACGCTCCGCGGCCAGCTCGCGCAGTTGATTCAACTCCGCGCTGCTGACCACGTTGCCGGTGGGGTTGGTCGGACAGGACAGACAAATCGCCGCGATCTCAGGGCTCAAGGCCGCCCGCAGCTGGTCGAAGTCGATGTGATACTTGAAGGTGTGCTCCGGCAGCTCTTCGATCGCTCCCGGAATGGCGACAAAAGCATCCGCATGCAGCGCCTGATTGGCATAGCCGATGTATTCGGGCGCGATTGGAAAGAGGATTTTTTTGCGGCCATCATGCCCCGCCAGCAAGGTGAACAGGTCAAAGAACGCCGTCTGTCCGCCTGGCATGACGACCACGTTTTCCTCGCGGCAACTCCAGCCGCATTCGCGCTGAAGGAAAGCCGCCATGGCGCGCCGAAACGCCGGGCTGCCGCCGGGCGGGTCGTAATTCACCAGAGCGCGATCCAGCCGCTCCGGCTCGTCCTCCAGCAACCGCCGCCACTGCTCCCGCCAGAGCGCTTGCATCTCGGGAATCGCCGCCGGATTGCCGCCGCCGAGCATGCGCATGTCCGGATCGCCCGAAAAGGCGCGGCCGAGTTCCTCCATCAGCTCCTGAATGCCGCAGGAGCCGCCGAGTTTGTTGCCGAGCGCGGAGAAAGCCGTCATGAGGCCGCATTGTGGACGCGACACCGTTCACCGCGCAAGCCAAACCACACCGTCGCTTCAATGCCCGCCCAGCATGCGCGGATGCCGTTGCATTCCCTTCGCCACCGCTTAGCCTGCCGCGTGTTCGCTCTCATCCGCCTCCTGCTCGCCGCGGGCCTGCTCGCCAGCCTGAACGCCTGCGTGTCCTCGACCATTCCGACGGCGGAGTCGCTGGATGCTCTCGCCGCCCAGGTGCGCCGGCAGGAGCAGCCGCGTTTTGACGACCTGGAGCAGCGCCGCGCCTCGGGCCAGCTCTCCGAGCAGGACTACCTCACGGAAAATGCCGCGCTCGAAAAGCACGTCAATGAACGCGCCAGCGAGATCGCCTGGACCCGGCATTCGCTCGACCAAAGCTACCGCAAGGCGCACAATCTGCCGACACCGGACAACCCGATCGAACTCATCGCGCCCAACGCCATGCAGGGCAGCGGCGTCGGCGGCAGCCTCTACCGGCCCGCCACCCAGCAAGCGCAGGGCGCCTGGAACAACGGCATGGGCGGCGGCATGGGTGCCGGCATCCCGCAATTCTAAAGGAGCAGCGCAACGCCGCAACCGGCTAGGCACTTGCACGCGCCGTCACGCGGTGTCACCTTGGCATCCTTCCCATGCCCAAGAAAGCCGCCCGCCCAAAATCCGTCTCCCACCTCCACCGCAAGCACAGCGCCGCCGTCGTGGACGGACCCGAGCGCGCCGCCAGCCGCGCCATGCTGCACGCCGTCGGCTTCAAACGCGAGGACTTCAAGAAATCCAAGATCGGCATCGCCAGCACCTGGAGCATGGTCACCCCCTGCAACATGCACATCGACCGCCTCGCCCAAGAAGCGGCGAAAGGCGTCGATGCCGCCGGCGGCAAAAGCGTCATCTTCAACACCATCACCATCTCCGACGGCATCTCGATGGGCACCGAGGG
>CAZKMS010000160.1:0-12101 GCA_964553805.1 uncultured Verrucomicrobiaceae bacterium | reverse complement strand
CCCATCTTGCATCATCTCGTTTTCACTGGCTATAACTATTTGCCGGATAGGCTCTTAGTGAAGGACATTCGCCCCGGCAGCGCGGGATCGGATCCGCAATTCATCGCCGTGGTGGGGTCTGCCTTGTATTTCCGCGCCAACGACGGCGTCCACGGGGCCGAACTTTGGAAGACGGACGGCACCGCCGACGGCACCGTCCTGGTCAAAGACATCTGGACCGGGACCGGTGATGGCTGCTGGAACCAGGGTATCGCCTACGCGGGGCAGTTGTTCTTCACCGCCCAGGACTTCGACCGCAACATGGAACTGTGGAAGAGCGACGGCACCGCCGCCGGCACCGTGCTGGTCAAAAACATCCGGACCAACGCGGTCAATCCTTTCTCCTCGCCGGACAACTACTGCGTGGCTGGCTCCACGCTGTTTTTCGTTGCCGAAGGTGACGGCAGCGGCCGTGAGTTGTGGAAAACGGACGGCACCGAGGCCGGTACCATGCTGGTCAAGGACATCAACGCGGGCAGTTCGAGCAACACCATTCAGCGCATCGTCAGCATGGGCAGCTCCGTTTACTTCGCTGCGCGGGATGCCACGTCAGGCTACGAACTGTGGAAGAGCGACGGCACCGCCGATGGCACCGTGGTGGTGCGCGACATCCTTCCTGGCGCCGCCAATGGCGCCGGCATTTCCGCGGACTCGTTGGTGGTGATGGGCGGCACGCTTTATTTCCGGGGCAACGGCACGCCGAACAATGGCGAGCTATGGAAGAGCGACGGCACCGCTGACGGCACGGTCCTGGTCAAGGAAATCCGGCCCAGCACCGCGGCATTCAACGGTTCGGATCCCTTTGGGATGAAAGTGGTTGGCAGCACCCTGTTCTTTTTTGCCAATGATGGCGCGACCGGTTACGAGCTTTGGAAAAGCGACGGCAGCGAGGCCGGCACCGTGCAGGTCAAGGACATCCTGCCCGGCAGTGGTGAAGGCGCCCGCGTGGCGGATCCCTCCACAGCTCCACCCATGCTGGAGGCCATTGGCTCAACGGTTTACTTTTACGCCAACGATGGAGTGAACGGCGGCGAGTTGTGGAAAAGCGACGGCACCGGGCCGGGTACGGTGATGGTCACGAACTACGCCGCGGGAGCTGCTCATGCCCGGATTCGCGAGATGAAGGCGATCAACGGCAAGCTCTACTACTCGGCCGTGCAACCCGACGGCGGACTGGAGCCGGTCATCAGCGATGGCACCGGCGCGGGCACGGGACTGCTGCGCGACATCGGCACGGGCACCGCCGCCAGCAATCCGGAGTTTCTCACCGACATTGGCGGCAGGCTTTTCTTCACGGCGGTGGACGGCGTGCATGGCCGCGAACTCTGGGTGAGTGACGAGGGCGGCACCCGCCTGGTCCGTGACATCAATCCCTCAACCACGCTTACGAATACGATCGCCGGCTTGGTGGGCCTAAATGGCACGGCCTTCCTCGGCTCCACAGTGCTCCCGAACAACTCGGACTATCGAATGTGGCGCAGCGACGGCAGGTTGGAGGGCACGACCCAGGTCGGCATGGTTTCCGGTTTGAGCTACAACAGCTCCGGCGGCAACTACCAAGTGGTTGGAAACCAGTTGTTTTTCACCGGCAGCAACGCGGCGCTCGGCGCCGAACTCTGGGTCACCGACGGCACCGCGGCGGGCACCCGCATGGTGAAGGACATCGTCCCCGGACCCGAAAGCGGTGATTACCGGGAAATGGCCGCCCTCGGAGGCGTGCTCTACTTCGTTGTGGATGATGACGACGATTTTGGCCGCGAGCTGTGGCGGTCGGACGGCACGGCGGGCGGCACCAAAATCGTCAAGGACATTTCCCCGGGATGGACGGGCTCCGACCCCTATGCCTTGCTGCCGGCTGGCAACACGCTTTATTTTGCGGCGGATGGCCCCAACGGTTCCGAAGTGTTCCGCACCAACGGGACAGCGGGCGGCACCCGGCAAATCGGGGAGGTCAGCCCGGCGGGAAGCTCCTTTCCCGGCGGACTGACACTGCTGCCCAACGGCACGGTCCTTTTCTCCGCCTCGAACCTCAGGGAGGTCCTTCCCGGGTTTTACACCAGCGAGGGCAACGAATTGTGGAAAACCGACGGCACCGACGCCGGCACGGTGATGGTAAAGGACATCCGGCCCGGGACCACCAGCTCCGCCCCGCAGACGCTTTTTCGGCGCGGCAACGGCCAGACCGGCTACGCGGTGCTGGGAAACTTCGCCTACTTCAGCGCGGACAACGGCTCAAACGGGCGCGAGTTGTGGCGCAGCGACGGCACCGAGGCCGGCACCACCCTGGTCAAGGACATCCTGCCCGGCACGGACTCCAGCAGCCCCGCCGAGATGGTGGTGGCGGGAGACACCCTGTATTTCACCGTTGTCGTGGCGGGCGCGCGCCAGCTTTGGAAAAGCGACGGCACCGCGGCCGGCACCGAGCTGGTGGACGGCCAGTTCAGCGTCATCGAACGCCTCATGCTCTGCGGCGAGCACCTCTACGTGGTGGCGGAGCGCGCGGACATTGGGCGGGAAATTTTCAAGCTGGAGAACGTGCGGCCCGCCCCGTTCACCATTGGCCAATCGCCCGCGGGTCAGAACATCGCGCCGGGAGCCAGCTTCACCCTGAACGTGGTGGTGGATGCCGGCGGCAACAGCTTCACCCGGCAATGGCGCAAGGACGGCATCGCCATCCCGGGGGCCACGCAGGCTTCCTACACGGTGAAAAAAGCGGCGGAGAGCCATCAAGGGCGTTACGACGTGCTGGTGCGTTCCGGCGATTTTGAAAAGCTGTCGGCCGCCGCCGAGGTGGAAGTGGCCGATCCGCCTGCCCTGGTGATCCTCGCGCAGCCGCAGCCGCGGCTCGTTGTGACGGGTGAGGGCGCGAGTTTCACGGTGGCATATGCCAGCGCAAGCCCGGTGACGGTGCAGTGGTTCAAAGGAAACGACCCGATCCCCGGCGCCACCGCCAACAGCCTGACCATCCCCGCCGCCAGCCTGGAGGACGCGGGCAGTTACCGCGCCCGGCTGACCAACACCCGCGGCAGCGTGAACTCGGCCGCCGCCCAGCTCGCCATGGTGGACGGCAGCGAGCGCTTCATCGGCTACAAAGCCGACGTGGCCGTGAAAGTGAAGCTTCCGACGGCGGGCACCGGACTCAAGTTTCAATGGCTCGACGGTTCCTCGCTGCTGCCCAACGGCAACGGCATCAGCGGCGCCACCTCTTCCACCTTGAGCGTCAAGACCAGCACCAACCGCAATTACCGTTGCATGGTGACCCTGGGCACCCAGGGCGTGCTCAGCGGCTGGCAGCGCCTGCGCGCCGCCGCAGCGCCCAACGTGGCCGCCACCGGCAGCCCGCCGGACTGGATCATCGGCGGCGATCTCAATCTGCCCGTCAGCGCGCTGCTCAACCAATCCAACCTCGCCGGCACGCCCTGGAACGCGCCCACCAGCTTCAAAATCACCGGCCTGCCGAAAGGCGTGCGCTACGATGCGGCAACCGGACGCCTCATCGGCAGGCCCACCGCCGGCGGCGGCGGCACGGCGACCTTGAAGATCACCGCCATCAATGCCGCCGGCGTCAGCGCGGAAGTCACCGTCGTTATTCCCATCGAGGCCTTTCCCGCGCTGGCCGTGGGGGAGTTCAGGGGTCTTGTGAACCGCGGCGCCGCCAACAACGGGTTGGGAAACGCCCTGCAATTCAAAATCACGCCGCTTGGCGCCGTCAGCGGCCGTCTCACGCTGGGCACGGCCGGCACCGCGTTCAAAGGCTTCCTGAATCCCGTGCCGGGCGGCGGCGCGGCCGGGGCCGCCTTTACCCTCGCGCGCAAAGGCGGCGCTCTGCCGCTGCTGCTCAGCCTCGTGTTCGACCCCGTCGAGGGCGGCTTCACGGGCACGCTCGATGACGGCGGAGTCCTCTCAAATCTCGCCGCCCTGCGCTGCCCCTGGTCCCAGACCAACCAAGCCTCCGCTTATGCCGCCGCCTACACCGGCGTATTCCAGCTCGACACCGATCAGATCGACGATCCGGCTTACCCGCAGGGCGAGGCCATCCTTCTCGCCACCGTCAACACCAGCGGCCTGGCCAAAGGCACGGTGCGCCTGGGCGACGCCGCCAAGACGACCTTCTCCGTGCCGCTCGGCCCGGACGGCGAGTGCCCGCTTTACCTGGCCGCCCACTCCGGGACCTGCACCCTGCAGGGCTGGACGCAAATCGACGGCGGCACAAAGTTCTGGGACGGCGCCACCAGCCTTTTCAAAGCCGCCCAGCCGGCGAACAGCAAATCGCGCAGCTACAAGGACGGCATCCCGCGGCACGATTTGGCGCTGATGGGAAGCTCCTGGCCGAAGACCTCGCCCAGCCAGTTGCTGCTGAATGTCGCCGACAGCGGCGAGGCCGTCGCCCCCGACAACGCCCGCATCATTTTCCAAAAAGCCGGCATCGACACCAGCGTGCTTGCGGCGGGCGGCAGCTACACGCAGAACTTCCGCGTCAAAGCGCCGGCGAGCGGCATCGTGCTGCCCGCCGGCGCGGCCAATGCCGGCAAGCTCAGCCTCAAATTCAACAACAACACCGGCGAGATCAGCGGCGCTTTCACCAGTGTCGATGACAATCCCGCGCAAGCCGGCAAGCAAGTC
The DNA here is from genome assembly GCA_964553805.1 of uncultured Verrucomicrobiaceae bacterium. Classification (GTDB taxonomy): domain Bacteria; phylum Verrucomicrobiota; class Verrucomicrobiia; order Verrucomicrobiales; family Verrucomicrobiaceae; genus JAGRPD01. The sequence continues at coordinate 7,439 of CAZKMS010000160.1, read as the reverse complement.
AGCCGCAAAGCCGCCTACACCGCCGTGATCGTGACCCGCCTCAATCAGGTGCGCGGCCACTTCAACCTCGCCCGGCTTCCCGCGCCTCCTCCAGGCGAAAGCAATGCCGCCAAGACCGGGATCCTGAGCGGCCCGGTGCTGGCCGAGCCCTTGCCCTGAGCCATTCGGGAGGGGCATCGCCGCAACGCGTCAATCCGGGTTGCGGCGGGCGGGCGCAGACGTATGGATGGGCGCTTTCTATGTGGACCCCCATCAAGACCTACACCGACATCAAGCTGGAAAAAACGGCGGATGGCATCGCCAAAATCACGATCAACCGCCCGGAGGTGCGCAATGCCTTCCGGCCGCTGACCGTGAAGGAGCTGCTCGACGCGCTCGAGGTGGCGCATGAGGATCGCGAGGTCGGCGTGGTCATTCTGACCGGCGAAGGCCCGCTGGCGTTCTGTTCGGGCGGGGACCAGAAGGTGCGCGGCGACGCCGGCTACATCGGCGACGATGGGGTGCCGCGCTTGAACATCCTCGACGTGCAGAAAAAAATCCGCGGCCTGCCGAAGCCGGTGGTGGCCATGGTCGCCGGTTATGCCATCGGCGGCGGCCACGTGCTGCATGTGGTGTGCGACCTGACCATTGCCGCCGACAACGCGCGCTTTGGCCAGACGGGACCCAAGGTGGGCAGCTTCGACGGCGGGTTGGGCTCGAGTTATCTGGCGCGCATCGTCGGCCAGAAAAAAGCGCGGGAAATCTGGTATCTCTGCCGCCAATACGACGCGCAGCAGGCGCTGGAGATGGGGTTGGTGAACACCGTTGTTCCGCTCGCGGAGCTGGAGGCTGAGACGCTGAAATGGTGCCGGGAGATGCTGGAGCACTCGCCGCTGGCCTTGCGCTGCTTGAAGGCCGCGCTGAACGCGGATTGCGACGGCCAGATGGGCCTGCTCGACCTGGCCGGCAACGCGACCCTGCTTTATTACATGAGCGAGGAGGCCAAGGAGGGTAAACAGGCCTTCGTGGAGAAACGCAAACCCGATTTCTCCAAATTCCCGCGCCTGCCCTGAAGCACCCAAGCCGCGGCTTCGCGAACTTTTTTTTCAATCTGTAAGAAGTCATTCGGGAACCCGTAGGTTTTCTTGAATTCGGCCCCTGCGACTTCCACAAACTCCCTCCCTAGTCATGAAAATGCACCCCCATTGCCAAGGCAACCACCTGGACCTGCGCGCCGGCGCCAGCCGCCGCGACTTCCTTTACGTCGGCATGCTCGGCGGGCTCGGCCTGAGCCTGCCGGAACTGCTTCGCCTGGAGGCGGCCTCCGAGCTGCCCGCCGTGGAAACCTTCAAACCGGTCGCGGACTCCATCATCCACATTTACCTGCCCGGCGGCATGGCCCAGCACGAGTCCTGGGATCCGAAGCCCTTTGCCGCGCCGGATTACCGCGGCCCCTACAGCCCGATCAAGACCAGCATCCCGGGCGAGTACGTCGGCACCACCTTTACCGAGACCGCCAAAATCATGGATCGCCTCACGGTCATCCGCTCGATGACGCACGGCGAGGCGGCGCACGAGCGCGGCACCCACAACATGTTCACCGGTTACCGCCCCAGCCCGGCGATCAAGTTCCCCAGCTACGGCTCCGTGGTCTCGCATGAGCTCGGTTCCCGCAACAACCTGCCGCCTTACGTCGTGGTGCCAAACCAGACCATCCCCGAGCAGGGCACCGGCTACATGAGCAGCGCCTTTGGCCCCTTCGCGCTCGGCAGCGATCCGGCCTCGCGCGATTTCTCCGTGCGCGACTTGCTGCTGCCGAAGGACATCGATGAAAAGCGTTTCGACCGCCGCCGCTCCCTGCTGGGTGCGGTGGACGAGCACTTCCGCACCATCGAAAAGTCCGACGCCATCACGGCCATGGACAGCTTTTACGATGCCGCCTACGGCCTCATCAGCAGCCCGCAGGCGCGCGAGGCCTTTGACCTCAAGAAGGAGCCCGACAAACTGCGCGACGAATACGGCCGCGGTCAAGCCGGTCAGCGTTTCCTGCTGGCGCGCCGCCTGGTTGAATCCGGAGTGCGCATGGTGTCGGTCACCTATGGAAGCTGGGATCACCATTCCAACATCAAGGGTTCCTTCGATCGTTTTGGTCCGGAGTTTGACAAGGCCTTTGCCCGCCTCATTCGCGACCTCGAAGAGCGCGGCATGCTCGACCGCACCCTGGTGCTGGTCAGCTCCGAGTTCGGCCGCACGCCGAAGATCAACAGCACCAACGGCCGCGACCACTGGCCGCGCGTGTTCTCAGTCGCGATGGCCGGCGGCGGCATCAAACGCGGTTACATCCATGGCGCCTCCGACGCCCTCGGTGGCGAGCCCGACCGTGACGCGGTGGGGCCGGAGGACCTGGCCAAGACGATGTACCGCCTGCTCGGCATCAATGGCGAGAAGCGCATCATGTCCGACGGCGCCCGTCCGATCGACATCGTCAATGGCGGCCGCGTCATGGACGAGTTGATCGCCTGACTTTGCCGCGCAGGGTTTTACGAACGGGCCGCTTCGCAAGAGGCGGCCCGTTTTGCTTGTGTGACGCAAGCCAGCGCCGTCGCCCGCCGTTTTAACAGGAGAAAAATCGCCATGCATCCCGTCGAGCACCAGATTCAGCAAACCCGGCGCGAGTTTTTAACGACGAGCGCCAACGGCCTCGGCGCGCTCGCGCTCGGTGCCCTGCTGACGGAGGAAGGGCTGGCCGCGCCTGCCACCGCTGTCACTGATCCCATGGCGGTGCGGCAGCCGCATTTTCCGGGGCGCGCCAAAAACTGCATCTTCATCTTCATGGAGGGCGCGCCGAGCCAGATGGACCTCTTTGATCCGAAGCCGAAGCTCAATGAGCTCGACGGCCAGCCGCTGCCGGAGAGCATGACCAAGGAGGTGCGTTTCGCCTTCATCAAGAAGGAAACCGCGCGCTTGATGGGCAGCCCGCGCCGCTTTGCCCGCCACGGTCAAAGCGGCATGGAGTTCAGCGATCTGCTGCCGCACATGGCCAAAACGGCGGACGAGTGGCTGATGATTCGCAGCCTGCATACCGACCAGTTCAACCATCATCCGGGCCAGCTCGTGCTGCATTGCGGCCGCGCCCAGTTTGGCCTGCCGACGGTCGGCTCGTGGCTGACCTATGGACTGGGCAGCCCCTCGCGCAATTTGCCGGGTTATGTGGTGCTGACAGCGGGCCGCGGCACCAGTGGCGGCGCCAGTCTTTGGCAGAGCGGCTTTTTGCCGAGCAGTTATGCCGGCGTGCTGTTTCGCAATCAGGGCGAACCCGTGCTCAATTTGCAGAATCCGCCCGGCCTGCCGATGAGTTTGCAGCGCAAGGGGCTGGACACCTTGATGGAGTTGAATCAAAGCCGCTACGACCAGTTGCGCGACCCGGAGATTGCCAGCCGGATCGCTTCATATGAACTGGCCTTCCGCATGCAAAGCGCGGCGCCGGAGTTGATCGATCTCAAGGGCGAAAGCGAAGCCACGCTGGAGCGTTATGGCGTCAACCGCCCCGACCCGCCGATCAAAGCCCAGCGTGCCGGTGGTCCGGGCCAATACCGTTCCTTTGCCACCAACTGCCTGCTGGCGCGGCGGCTGGTGGAGCGCGGGGTGCGGTTTGTCAGCATCATGCACGCCTCCTGGGATCATCACTCCAACCTCGACAGCGAACTGCCTTTCAATGCCGGCATGGCGGACCAGCCCATCGCCGCGCTCATTCAGGATCTCAAGCAACGCGGCCTGTTGGAGGATACGATGGTGGTTTGGGGCAGCGAGTTTGGCCGCACGCCGCTGGGTGAAAACCGGACGAGCCGGGCGGGCGTCACCGGCCGCGACCACCATCCGTTCGCCTTCACCATGCTGGCCGCAGGCGGCGGTTTGAAGGGCGGTTTGACGTATGGCGAGACGGACGAAATCGGCTGGGGCATCGTGCGTGATCCGGTGGACATGCATGACTTTCACGCCACGCTGCTCAACCAGTTTGGCTTCGATCATCTGCGGCTCACCCATCGCTTTCAGGGGCGGGATTTCCGGCTGACCGATGTCGCCGGACGTGTGATCCAAGACTGGATTGCTTGAGCCATTGCCCAAGTCCGATTTCTCTTGCGCCGCCACTAAGCAATCTCAGCGGACTGCACCGCCTTGCTAGGCATTGATAGCCTGTTTGAGGCGTTGAATCAAAATGGAATAACCTTCGACGCTGAGGTGAATGCCATCGCCGACGTGCAAAGCCGCTCTGAGCTGTCCGCGCTGGTCGAGCATGTCGGAGTGTGAGTCGCTGAAAGTGACGTGTTGGTGATCGAGTGCAAGCTGTTCGAGTTGACGGTTGAGCGGTCTGATCCTCTCTTCGTTCCACTTGTCCCAGTTTTGATGGAAATGTTCCTCGACAGGGAGAACGGAGCTGATGATGACGGGAATGTGGGCGGGCAGAAGCTCCAAGATCCTGCGGCAGTTGCGGATGACCTCGTCATTGCCACGTTTGGCGAGGTCGTTAATGCCAATCGCAATGACGATAAGGGAGGCTCGCCGGAGGGATGGAAGCGAAGGGATTCGGTTGATGATCCCCAAAGAGGTGTCGCCATCAATGCCCAAGTTGACGGAGTTTGGGGCGACGGCGGAAACACAGAGGGCCTGAGTGATGCTGTCGCCGATGAAAAAGATCGAACCGTCGGGAATATGGCCATCCATCCAGGCGTGGGAGCGGGACATCCTGTGGAAATGTTCGGAAAATTCGCTGACTGGTTGCGGTGAGAACTTGGCGCGCAGCTTGGGAATGAAATTGCTCTTGGCGAGAACCACCGCGAGGAGAAGGTGGATCCCGATGAGATAGATGATAGACGCTGTTCGTGGTTTGCTCACCGCAGCCTCATGCCATTGTTCTACTTTGCCTTGTCCATCCTTCCATTCAGGTCCTGAATGGCCAGGCGCGTATGCACCAGTGTCGCCTGCTCGCTGAACCATATGCCCGAGCTGTCCGGACCTCGCCTGCGCAGAAGCTCGCGGAATTGTTCCGCATCCCAGCCTGCCTTTGGCCCAAGCCATCCCGCAATGCCACACATACAGACGAATTTCTTAAAATAATCAGATAAATTTGAATTGGATTACTTTGTAATGGTCTCCTGGGTGGAGCGTCGCTTCTGCAGCACGTTCAGTCCCTGCTCGATAGCGAGGCCGGCGATGTCGGATTTGGATAGCCCCAATGCCTTCTCCGCTTTTGCCATGGACTCTTCGAGGTCGGGAGGGAGCCGCAGGCTCAGGGGTTTGCCCTCCTTTCTGCCGTCATTCTCGTTCTGGCTCATGATTTGTAGCGTAAAACGCTACTTAATACGCCACACGGTAGCGGTCAAAAAGAATTTGTGTATTTTTTTGCTACGTGGATTTTGCGTCATGGGACGCCGATCCACCGAACAGGGAGACCCGATCTCCATCAGACTCAAAAAAAGCTTGGTGGATGACCTCAAGCAGGCCGCCAAACAGCTCGACCTGAGCCTGCATGACACCATACGCAAATGCCTGAGGATTGGCCTTGCCGAGCTGGAGCGAATTGACTTTGACGAGGTCAAGCTGCTTATCGACTCGAAATCAAAGACCTCGCAGGACAGCCAGCCACAAGGCATTGCCATGCTCGCCGCAGAAGAGAGCGTCAGCTACAAGGCCACTCCCAAATCACGCAAGGCGGGGGCTGGTTGATGCCGCCGTCACAAAAGCATCAGGACCCGTGCCAAACGGCTTGCGACTTGGCGCAAAAAGCGAATCGATCTCTCGTAATCCTCAGGCCATGAAATTGCCCAGCCTGCTGCTTGTTTCGTTGTTGACCGCTCGCGCGTGGTCTGCAACGCCGGTGACGGAGACGATCAACGTTCTCGATTTGATGAAAAACGGTGACGTCGAGTATCACATCAACCCCGACCAGGACTTCGCTGACCCGCCCAAGGAGATCTTTCAGATCAAGGATGACGAGTTGCACATCAGCGGTCGCGGTTACGGCTACATGGTCACCAAGGAGAGCTTCAAAGACTACCACTTGGTCATCGATTTCAAATGGGGTCCGAAGACCTGGGGCAAACGCGCCGACCGCTCCCGCGACAACGGCATCCTCGTCCACGCCTATGGTCCGCACGGCGCCTATGGCAACACCTGGATGGCCAGCATCGAGGCGCAGATCATCGAAGGCGGCATTGGCGACATCCTCGTGCTTTCCCCCAAACTGGCCGACGGCACCGAGCTGACCACCAGCGTCACCGCCGAGTTTGAACTCGACCGTGACAAGGAGAAGCGCTGGAAAAAGGGCGCGCCCCGGCAAGTCGTCACCAAGGGCCGCATCAACTGGGAGAAGCGCCACGAGGATTGGGCGGACAAGCTCAACATCCGCCATCCGGATGATCCTGACTCCCCCGTCGGCGAGTGGAATCGCATGGAGGTCATCGCGAAAGGCGACACCCTGCAATACTTCGTCAACGGACGGCTGGTGAACGAGGCGTTCGAGTGCAAACCGGCGGAGGGCCGCATCTGCGTCCAGACCGAAGGCGCGGAGATGATCGTGCGCCGTTACGAACTGCATCCGCTGGGCGCCTTCACGGAAAAATGGAACCCGATCCAGGCCAGCGGCGGCTCGAACATCGACGTGCGCCACGGCCAGGACAAACCGCTCAGCCCGGAGGAATCGCTGTCCTTGATTGAAATCGACGGCCCGTATGAAGCGCAGCTTGTCGCCAGTGAGCCGTTGATCCAGGATCCGGTGGAGATCACCTGGGACGCGCAGGGGAGGCTGTTCGTCGCCGAGATGCGCGACTACCCGCTGGGGCCGCCGAATCCCGGCGACCCCTGGCTCTCCCGCGTCTCCCTGCTCACCGACGAGGACGGCGACGGACGCATGGACAAAAGCATCGTCTTTGCCGACAACCTGGATCACGTCCAGGGTCTGCTGCCTTACAACGGCGGATTGATCGCCACCACGCGCACGCAGATTTTGTTTTTGAAAGACACCGACGGCGACGGCAAGGCGGACGAGATCAGGCCGCTCATCAAAGGCTTCAATCCCCGCCACAGCCAGCTCCAGGTCAGCTCCCCGCGCTGGGGGCTGGACGGCTGTGTCCACTTCAACAACGGCCTCGACTCCAAGGAAATCTATCCAGCCGATGATCCCAATGCCGTCGTCAACGTGCCGCGCGCCAACTTCAAATGGGATCCGCGCACCGGCGAGATCACGCCCACCGGCGGCCCCGGCCAGTATGGCGGCGCGTTCGATGACTGGGGACATCATTTTTACTGCTCGAACCGCAACCCGGTCATGTTCACCGTCATGCCCTGGGAGGCCATGCGGCGGAATCCGCACGCCGGCATCACGCAGAACCATGAGGACATCGCCCCTCCCGGCGCGGACACGCGCGTCTTCCCGCTCAAGATCACCCACACCACCGCGGACG
>CAZKMS010000159.1:0-12186 GCA_964553805.1 uncultured Verrucomicrobiaceae bacterium | reverse complement strand
AGTTAAACCGCTCAACTCTCACTTCGCCATGTCCGATTTATTGGGGGCGGATCACATCGACTTCCTTCGACGCTACCTGCCCAACCGATACACCGTGGACAAAGCCATGGTCATCGACTCGCTTGGCGCAACCAGCGACTCGATCGACGTGGTGGTCTTCGACCGCCAGTATACGCCAACGCTTCTCGACAGCGACAAACACCGCTACGTTCCGGCGGAAAGTGTCTATGCGGTCTTCGAGTGTAAGCCGACGATCAACAAAACCTACCTCACCTACGCTGCGGAAAAGGCGGCCTCGGTGAGGCGGCTTCACCGCACCTCCATCCCCATTGCGCACGCTGGGGGATACTACCCCGCAAAAGAGCCCCACGACATCGTGGCCGGCATCATGGCCATCGATGTCGAGTGGGCGGACGGTTTGGGGGCGTCCTTCACGGAGAATCATGCTGCTCTGACAGGTGAATTTTCCCTGGATTGCGGCTTCGCTGCCAAGGGAGCCAGCTTCGACATCTTCAACAACGACCAATCCCTGACGTTCGGTCCGGCGAACAACTCGCTCGCCTACTTTGCCTTTCGGCTTCTCAGCCGACTGCAAGCATGTGCGACGGTTCCCGCAGTGGACTGGTCAGCCTACGCCGCACAACTCAGCAAAATCATCACCCTCCGAAACGACCATGTTTGACTACTCAGAACAAGTTGAAGCTTTCCGTGAGGAGAAGGTCCGCCTCCCAAAGGGATGCAGAGAGAAACTCTTCGACCACCGGGATTCCAACCGGGACCGGTTGATCTCCAGGTTGCCAAATCGCATTCCGGAACTCTCCATTTCCTACAATTCCTTCAAGCCACAAGGGTCATCCGCCGTGAAAACGATCATACAAACAAAGTTCGTTCACGAAGAATACGACATCGACGACGGTTTGGTACTCTGGCGTCATGAACTGGTGGATGACCAGGGAAACGAGTTGACGTCCGCTCAGGTCCGGGAGCATGTCCTCGAAGCACTCAAGGACAAGCGCTTCGTCAAGCAGCCCAACATGGCCTCGAACGCCATCCGCGTTTACTACAAGGAAGACGACGAGGAGAAGCACCACATCGACTTTCCAGTATACCGCAAATACTTTAACGACCAAGGAGAGGTGGTCCGGGAACTGGCAAGTGTTTCAGGTTGGGTAGAATCGGACCCCACACAGGTGAACAACTGGTTCAACGGAGAAGTGAAATCCCGGAACGAAGACTTCGCCGGGAAAGGCACCCAAATGCGCCGCCTGATTCAATTGATCAAGCGCTTCTGCCGAAGCCGCTACGCTTGGGACATGCCCAACGGGATGAAGCTGACCATGCTCGTCGCGGAATGTCAGCCCGCGTTCGATAGCCGTTTAGATCTCGCATTCCGGCGTCTGCTGAAAAAGCTCAAGAATCGATTGGAGGAAGACAAAGTGATCCGAAACCTTGCCCATCCTGATCAGCCTGCTCTAACCCGGACCGAATCCGATCAGAACGTTGAGGATCTCCTTGAGAATATCGAGGCGGCATTGGAGAAGCTGGCTGTTCTTGACTTTCCCGATCACCAGGATGCCAAGAGCGCCCGCGAGGCATGGGACTGGATTTTCCAGAGCGATGGCTTCTTCCGCGAATACGATGAGAAGAAAGAGAAGCGGGAAAAACAGGCGCGATTGGAGAAGCTCGCTGCCACCATTGAATCTGGAACTGCTCGCACATCGCAATTTGGGATAATCGGATCTGTAGGTGTTTCCAATTTGCCCCACCGTTTCTATGGCGACGTTGTTTCAACACAGGGGACAAGGAGCTGAGGGTTACCGACGCTTTGCGATTCAAAAGCAGCTGATGGCAAAGCATTTTCCCGGCTTCTCGTGCACCTACTCAAAGCGTTGCCTCACCTGCACCGGCTTGATTACGCCAGACGAGGGCTGCGCCACGTATAGGTTGAAAATCGAGTACGTCGCCGGTCACAGTCCGCAGGTCTGGGTGATCAGTCCGAAAATCGAGCACAACAACGACATCCACCTCTACCATGACGGATCTCTGTGCCTATACTACCCAACTGAAACTCCTTGGAAATCTACCGACGATCTGCACCAAAAGATCGTGCCGTGGACAGCGGAGTGGCTAGTCTATTATGAGCTTTACCTTATCACAGGCGTCTGGCGCGGGAAGTCGGCCCCCCATCCCATGCCGGGGCGTAACGCGAGACGGCGACGACGTTCCACATCGATTTGAATACTGAGCTGCAGCTTTGCACCCCCACACCAACGAAGGAAGAACTCAAACCCTCGCCTGCACAACAGGTCCATTCCGGGCATACCCCGAAAGCGTCAATGCCACTCATCGTGCTCTCTGTCACCCCCGTTTCAATCCCTATGGGCAGGGGTTCATGGCGGCGACGAGCATGAAGCGGGCAGGGAAGGTGACGCTGCCGGCGGCGCGGGAGATGGTGACTTTGGCGTCCTCCAGGGGCTGGCGCATGACCTCCAGGGTGCCGCGGCGGAACTCGGGCAGCTCGTCGAGAAAGAGGACGCCGTTGTGGGCGAGGCTGACCTCGCCGGGGCCGGGATTGCTGCCGCCGCCGAGCAGGCCGGCGTCGCAGATGGTGTGGTGCGGCGAGCGGAAGGGCCGGGTGGCGATGAAGGCGTTCGCCTCGGTGAGCAGGCCGGCGGCGCTGTGGATTTTCGTGGTCTCGATGGCCTCGTCCTCGCTCATGCCGGGCATGATGGTGACGACGCGCTTGGCGATCATGCTCTTGCCGGTGCCGGGCGGGCCGACCATGAGCAGGTTGTGGCCGCCGGCGACGGCGACTTCCATGGCGCGTTTGGCGTCGTGCTGGCCTTTGACGTCGGCGAAGTCGAAGTCGTAGTGGCTGGAGGCGGCGAAGAACTCGGTGGCGCGGCAGGGCTCCGGGGGGAGGTCGATCTCGCCCTTCAAAAACAGCACGACCTCCTGCAGGGTGGCGGCGCCGATGATGTCGATGCCGGCGACGACGCTGGCCTCGGCGGCGCTGCGTTTCGGCACGATGAGGCGCTGGCGGCCGCGGGCGCGGGCCTCCAGGGCGATGGCGAGGATGCCGCGCACGGGGCGCAGCTCGCCGTTGAGCGCGAGTTCGCCAATCATGGCGGTGCCGGCGAGCGCGGCCATCGGCAGGCGGGAGCGGTGGGCGATGAGGGAGATGGCGATGGGCAGATCGAAGCCGGGGCCTTCTTTTTTGAGGTCGGCGGGGGCGAGGTTGACGGTGGTGACGCCGTCGTTCATGAGGAAGCCGCAACTGGCGATGGCGGCGGTGACGCGCTCGCGGCTTTCTTTGACGGAGGTGTCCGGCAGGCCGACGATGATCATCTTCGGGTTGCCGCCACCGTCATGGGATTCGATCTCGATCTCGACGGCATTGACGCCGACGAGCGTGGCGGAGTAGGTGCGGGCGACCATGCGCGCTCATGATGGAAAGCACGGGCGGCAGACGCAAGCGGGGAGTGCGGTCGTCTGGCCGAAGTGTTCTGATCGTCAGGGTTTGGCGGCGGGCTTTGGCGCCCTCATGAATGGCTCATTTTCAGGACACCGCCTTTTTTCTGCCATTCCTTCGTTCTTCGGCGCATCATGGCGGGCAGAGCGCCAGGAGTTCCGTGGCGGTTTGCTCGGAGATGCGCCCGTTGTTTTGCAGATGTGTCATGAGTTCCACGGCGGCGGCCCACTCTTTGTTCAAGCAGAGAAAAAGGAAGTAATTGACGACGAAATCCTCCACGACTTCGGCGGGCTGCTTGTCCTGTGTGGTGGAGTAAACCTGACGTGTCTTGTCAAACAAGACCGACACCTCACGAAGCCGCTCAGGAGTCTGTGATTCACAAAGCTTGATGGCGATTTGTCCATTGAGCGCCTGCAGATCATCCGGCTTGTGTTTGAGGCAGGCTCCCAATTGGGCCAGACAGGTCTTCCAATCTTCCAGTTTCGTGGCTGCGGCGGCGAGCTGATAATGGCTGGAGTAGTTATGCAAAACCTCCAAACGGATCTGCATGGCGGCCATCGCCGCCGCAGGATCACTGCTAACCACGCTTAGGGCGATGAAATCCAGCGCCCGATAGCGCCAAGGATCAAGAGTGATGGCGCGCTTGAGCAGCCCCTGGGGCTGATAAGGACGCTCTGACATCATGCCCAAAAAGATCTGCACACATCCCATGAGTTCACAGGTTTTGGCAGCCTCGACGCTGTCATCTTTCAAGGACAGAATTCTAGCGCGCTCCAGACACTTTTCGAAGAAGATCCGCTTAGCCTCTTGGATTGCGGGCCATTTCACCGCTTCATGCCCGTTTGGAAACAGGCTGAATACCACCGGGATAAAGGCCGCCGCCATGATGTGCTGCCCATGAGCTTGCTCGATCTCGGGAATGCGGGACATCGCCGGCATCCATTCGACCTGCTTTAATGCAGCCCCCTGAGAGGTGAGTTGAAGCCGGTTGGCCAGTGCCTGAAAATCATCAAAAGACCGCACCAGGCCGCCACCAGCCGCTTCGGCAAGTCCCGCATACACGTTCCTGGCTATCAGAGTCGCTGCAGAACGAAAGTGCATCAGAGAATCCGTGTCAGCGACAGCTCGAACTTCAGCCGCTGATTTCTCGATGTCCACCCAGGCATGATTAAAGGCTTCAATGCGCTCCATGGAGGGGGGAGTGTCATAGAGGCGCCGCAAGAAGCGCACAAAGTCCATGGCAGGCTCGTCCCATCGGGGCGCCGAATTGGAAAAAAGAGATGCTGAGATGTGTGCAACGCGGCGCTCCAGATGCAACATCATCGCCCGTGGGCATTTGGGGTCCAGAACCAGCGCCATATCCAGTTCTTTGAGGGCCTCCTTCAAACTGCTGTCGCCTTCAAGCAAAAGCGCCTCTGCCAGCAGGGCGTGAGCCTCAGCATCCTCAGGGTGCTGGCCCAGCCAGGTGCGCGCAGCTATGACAGCCATCTCCATCCAGGAATCGATGATGTTCTCATTCATTTTCAGATCCGAAGCCAGCGATACGAGTCCGCATAACCGCAGAATCTCCTTTCCACCTTGATGTTTCTCTCGAAGCCTCTCCTGGTAGGCAGCTTCGATTCCATCAGGAGTGGTGTCGGCCAGCAATCCGAGTGATCCTGAACGTACCGCCAGAGCGAGATCACATCTTCCTGTGGGAATGCGCAGATGTTTGAGGATGCCATTCTTTTCCCATGCGGCGGGTTTGGCTGGCGGAGGGCGTTTCAGGGTTGCCTCGACTCGCTTCAGGAGGTTTCCAGGTTTTTGACCTTGGGAAAGTTTTACCTCGTCCACTCTTGCCGCCGCCTTGAGGAGGGAAGCACGGAGGTCTTTCTCATCCGGCTCCGCTTTCCTGGCCTCCATTTCCACGGCCTGGGCTGAAAGCGCAATGATCAGAGCACCAAACCCCAGGAAGTTGGAACTCATGGACGGAATCTACCAAACTAAACTTGCGCTCACAAGATATATGATTGCTATTTAACAACAATATCGGACCACCGATGCTGACGGCCCTCTCCATGCCGCTTTGCGCAGAAGCGTGACAGCCCATGACTCGGCAAGTGGCTTGCTTGACCGCAGGGTGGCATGGTCCCAGTTTCGGCCTCCTCGCCATGAAAACTCCCTGCATCCTCCCGCGACCCCATCGGCCCGGCGCCACGGGCGGGGGCGCAAGCGCGGAGTGCGGGCGGCGGCATTGTCCGGGTGCAAAGGGCGGGTTTTGGGTGCAAGGTGGGCGCATGAGTGAGGCTGCCACCAAACCGGACTTGCAGGGCCGCGCTGACATTGAGCGGCTGGTGAATGCGTTTTATGAGCGTGTGCGCCGGGACGAGCTGCTCGGCTTCATCTTTGACGAGGTGGCGGGAATCGATTGGAGCGCGCATTTGCCAAAGATGTTCGCGTTTTGGGAGACGGTGCTTTTTCGCAGCGGCGGTTACGCGGGCAATCCGCTGGCGGCGCATGCGCGGCTGGTGCCGCTGACCACGATGGGCCGGCCGCAGTTCGATCGCTGGCTGGCGCTGTTTCAGGGCACGGTGGACGATCTGTTTGCCGGGGAGAAGGCGGAGCACATCAAGAACTGCGCGGCTGACATGGCGAACGTGATATACTCGCGCATCAACCAGGTGCCGGATCCGCGTTTTGATCCGGCGAACCTCACACCGGAACAACGCGAGCGGTATGCGAAGTATCGCAGTCCGGCGTCGTGATGCGTGCGGCTGGTCATGCGCGCGCTCAAGACCGGCAAATGCTGCGCTGGCTGGCGGCGGAGCCGTATCGGGTGTTCTTTGCCAGCGGTGCGCTGTGGAGTGTGGCCGGGGTGTCGCTGTGGCCGTTGTTTTACGCGCAGCAGCTCGGTTATTACCCGAACGTGGTGCATGCGCGGCTGATGATCGAGGCGTTTGGCGGCGCGTTTGTGGTGGGATTCCTCGGCACCGCGGGTCCCCGCATGGCGTCCGCGCCGAAGCTGACGCCGCAGGAGCTGCTGTGGCTGTTTGCGCTGCATCAAGCCAGCGCGGTGAGCCACCTGACGCTGCATCTGGCCTGGGGCGATGCGTTGTTCGCGGCGCTGCTGGTTTCGTTGCTGGTCTGCCTCGTCACGCGGGTCGTGCGTTATCGCGAGGAGGCGCCGCCGCCGCAGATGCTGCTGGCGCTCACGGGCTTGATCTGCGGCATCGCGGGCGCGGTGATGCAGCTCTTTCCCGCGCTGCACGTGCAGCCGTCAACGCATCGCCTGGCCAGCCTGCTGCTCTACCAAGGCCTGCTGCTGCCGCCGGTGCTTGGCATTGGCTCGTTTGTGTTTCCGCGCATGCTGGGCGGGGGCTTCGGTGAGCCCAGAACGCCAGCTCAGGGGCGCGTGAAGTTGGTGCGCGCAGCGGCAGCGGCGGTGCTGCTGGCGGCGAGTTTTTTTCTCGAAGCCTTTGGCCAGGTCGTCGCGGGTTATGCGTTGCGGGCGTTGGTGGCGCTCGGCTACCTGCTGGCCGAAGTGCGCTGGCGGCCGTGGCAGGGTGGATCGCTGACAACGGGTCTGTTTTGGGCGCTGGCGCTGGGCTGGCTCGGCTTGGTGCTCGCGCCCTGGCATTACGCGCAGCATGTGTCGATCGAGCACCTGCTCTACATCGGCGGCTTTGGCCTGCTGATGCTGGTGGTGGGATCGCGCGTGCTGTTTGGGCACAGCGGCGACTTGGAGGGCTTCCTGGCGAAATCCCCATGGGCGCGCTGGCTGGTGTTCCTCGGCGTGCTGGCCGCGATCACGCGTGCGACGCCCGCTTGGGCGCCTTCAACGACAGTCTCGCACCACATCTACGCGGCCGTGACCTGGGGACTGCTGGCGCTGCTCTGGCTGGTCTGGCACCGGCGGCGGTTTGCGCAGCGCGACGAGGATGACTGATGATTTCTTCCCGTCCCAGTCAATGACCTGCTTGACCAAGGGGTGGCGTGGTCCCAGCTTCGGCCTCCGCCTCTGGCATCGGCCACCAGCATTCTCGCCTCATGAAAGCTCCTCGCATCCTTCTCCTCGCTCTCGCTGTCATCAGCACCGGTGTCACGCACGCCGATGAGCGCAGCTATCTGGCCATCTGGTCGGGAGCCTCGTTTGGAAACGACGTCCAGGCGGTGGCCCGTGTCGTCATTGAAGACACCCTCCTGCCCAACCCTGGGGCCTTCGCCGCCCCCATCGCCAGTGGCAATCCCGTCGTCAGCCTGGACATCACTGTCACCGGCACCACGGGTGGCACGGGCGACGGCACATTCACCTCTTCAAATTGGGACGAGTGTTCGATTAGCATCGGCAACCAACTTGATCCGGCCGCCGACTGGGTCGGCCAGCCGCAATCCGTTGCGGCTGGTGTCTGGGGCAACGCCACCACTGGCGCCCATGACTTCAATTTCATTACCCCCAACTCAGGCGCACCGCTTGGCGTTGGCCGCTATGTCTTGAGAACCGCGACCCTGGAGGACATGCGGCTCATCTGCTTCGTCCCCATTGAGTTCGGCGGGCCTGGCGCGCGCTTCGCCATTGGCGATACCGCGGACCTAAATCTCTCCGTGCTCATCGAAGGCGGCCTCGCCCCCCAGACGGGCGAATCCCTGCGCGTCACCGGCTTGCCCAAGGGCCTCACCTTTGACCCGGTCACACAAAAAATCACCGGTCCCGTGCTCGCTATGCCCAATCCGAACGGCGTGCAGATCCAGGTCACCCAAGGCTCCAAAGTCCTGCGCGGCCTGCCTTACCACCTCATGATCGAGCCTTACCCCTTCGCGGGCGGTTTCGAAGTCCTGCTCGGCCACCCTGGAGGCGTGATAGCCGACACCAACAGCGACGCCATCACCATTCCGTCAGACGCACCGGCTAATGCCAGCATCTTCCCCACCACTCTCACGTTCGCGGCCACATCCATACCCACTCCCCCCACCGCCCTCCGCGTCACCCTCACCGGCCTGACCCACAGCTTCCCGAATGACCTCGACATCTTCCTCATGGCCCCGAACGGGCAGGTCGCCGTCGTCATGTCTGACGCGGGTGGCTCCGGTCCCGGCGTCAGCAACGTTGATCTGACCTTTTCAGATGCCGCCAGTTCCGCAGTGCCGGATGGTCCCGCCTCCGGCACCTACCTCCCCACCGACATCACGGTTGGAGATCCCGATACCCTGCCCCCTGGCATGGTCGGCCCGCTCGCCTCGAACCTCAACGCCCTGCTCGCCGGCGGCACCGAGGGCGAGTGGAAACTCTTCGTCTCCGATGACACCGGCGGCGAGGGCGGCGGCCTCACTTCCTGGAGCCTCGAGTTCGACTACACCCCCGGCCCCATCGGCAAAGTCAAAGTCACCGTCGCTCCGCCCAGCAAAAAATCCCCGCTCGCCAGCTTCAGCGCCACCATGGAGCAGCTCCGCCAGCCCCGCCGCAGCACGCGCGGCACCTTCGTCCCCTCCGGCGGCTTCGTGCAAGCCATCCCCGTCGAGTTTCCCGCCGTCAAAAGCCTGCCTGCCTTCCCCATCGAGTTCACCCTCGAGGAAGACGAGCAATCCGTCTTCGACGCCGGCCCAGGCCCCGTCATGGCCCAGGGCGCCCGCCTCGCTAGCCTCGGCCGCCTCCCCGGCGGCAACCCCGCCTTCACCATCCCCCTGATGACTGCTCCCCCGACGGACGGCGTCACCACCCCCGGCGGCGTCGGCCACGCCACCGCCACCATCAATCCCAAGGGCCTCATCCGCACCCGCGGCCTCCTGGGCGACGGCACCCCCTTCACCGCCTCCCTCAATCTCGCCAACGATCAAACCGCCGTCGTCTGGCTGACGCCGTATAAAAACAAAGCTTCCTACCTCGGCGGCCAGATGTTTGTCGGTTTTCCGATTCCCTTTGGCAACGGCTGGCTGCCCATATATGCTTTGCTTCCTCCCACCTTCCCCCCCTTCCTCGATTGGAGGGTCGAGCCTGATGCCCGTGCCAAATCCTACCCGGCCGGCTTCGGTCCGCTCCTGGTCGATGCCGTAGCCGCGCACTGGCTGCCCACCCCCCAGCCGGAGGCTCTCGCTGTCGGCCTCGGCCTGCAGTCCCGCACCCTCTACCTGGATGCCATCAGCCCCGCTCCGCCCGCCACCCCCACCGCCGTCAGCCTGCGGGACAACAGCACCCTCCTCGCCATCAGCCCCCTGAACGCCGCCCCGCTGAAAGCCAAAGCCAACGGCAAGACCGGCACCTTCGCGGGTCAATTGACCTTCCCCGGCCCCGCCAGCAAGGCCGCCGTCAGCGGCATCTTTTTCCAATCCTTCTTCACCGCCCCTGACGTCGGTGCCGGCCTCATCAAAATCCCCGTCACCGGCCCCGGCCTGCCCAAAGACTCCTTCCAAACCGCCGGCTTCTTCTTGCAGAATTACGTGGAGTGAGGCTCCCCGACAAAAGTCCGTTCGGCAAATCTCCATTCCCCATGATTGCACGTCGTATCCTGCTCCGCATTCGCTTCGAATGGTTCTTGTGGACGCTGGTGCTCGCCGGCACAGTGCTTGCCGCGCGCGGCGGACCCGCCTGCCTTAGCCGGACTTCTGAGCGCTTTGCCCTCGCGACCCGGTGCAATCCTGGAGGTGCCGGACGGGGTTCACGTCGTTAAAAAGCACCTCACGCTGCGGGATATGCATGGCACGGAGGACAATCCCATTGTCATCCGGGCGGCCAATCGAGGTCAAGCGGTGATCGCGGGGGTGGCGGGCTTCGTCCTTGAGGACTGCGAGCATGTCGTGATCGAAGGGTTTGTCTTTGAAAACGATGCCGATCAGCAGTGCGTGCGTCTGGAGAACTGCCAAAGGGTACTCAAGCCCTCCGAGGTCGGTCCCGAGGCTCCTTGACAGCAGGATGGCAGTTCCAGAGAAAACCCCCATCCTGCCTTGGCTGTCCAACCAAGCTGAAATGGCGAGCCGAGCCGATGGATCGCCGCCCTTTCCATCCCCGGAAACCGAACCAGCCATCCCACTGGCTATTGACCCGCCTCACAGCCCCAGGTCCGTGACCGCGCCTTCGCTGGCGTTGGTGGCGAGGGCGGCGTATTTGGCGAGCACGCCGCGGGTGTAGCGCGGTTTCGGTTTTTTCCAGGCTTTGAGGCGGCTGGCGAGTTCCTTGGCGGGAATGCCGAGGGTGATGGCGCGCTTCTCGGAGTCGATGGTGATGGGGTCGCCGTTTTTGACGACGGCGATGGGGCCGCCGACAAAGGCCTCCGGGGTGACGTGGCCGACGACGAAGCCGTGGCTGCCGCCGGAGAAGCGGCCGTCGGTGATGAAGGCGACGTCCTTGCCCAAGCCCTTGCCCATGATGGCGGAGGTGGGGGAAAGCATCTCGCGCATGCCGGGGCCGCCTTTGGGGCCTTCCATGCGGACGACGATGACATGGCCTTTTTTGACCTTGTCATGGAGGATGGCCTCCAGCGCTTTTTCCTCTGACTCGAAGACGATGGCTTTGCCGCTGAAGCTGAGGCCTTCCTTGCCGGAGATCTTGCCGACGGCGCCCTGCGGGCAGAGGTTGCCTTTGAAGATGACGAGGTGGCTGTCCTTTTTGACCGGATTGGAAAGCGGGCGGACGATGGTCTGGCTCTTGGGCCAGACGATCTTCGAGCGGCGCATGTTTTCCTTCATGGTGCGGCCGGTGACGGTGAGGCAGTCGCCATGCATGAGGCCCTCCTCGACGAGCAGCCGCATGAGCGGCACGGTGCCGCCGATCTTGACGAGGTCGTTCATGAAGTACTTGCCGCTGGGACGGAGGTCGGCCAGGACGGGGGTCTTTTTGCCGATGCGGACAAAGTCCTCGATGGTGAGCTTCACGCCGGTGCTGTGCGCGGCGGCGATGAGGTGCAAAACGGCGTTGGTGGAGCCGCCGAGGGTGATGATGAGGGTGATGGCGTTTTCAAAGGCCTCCTTCGTCATGATGTCGCGCGGGGTGATGCCGAGCTTGATCATGTTCATGACGGCGGCGCCGGCGTCGAAGCAGTCGATCAGCTTCTCGTTGGAGACGGCGGCCTGGGCGCCGGAGTTGGGCAGGGACATGCCCATGGCCTCGATGGCGCTGGCCATGGTGTTGGCGGTGTACATGCCGCCGCAGGAGCCTTCGCCGGGGATGGCATGCTCCTCGATGTCCACCAGTTCCTTGTCGGTGATCTGGCAGTTGGCGTGCTTGCCGATGGCCTCAAAGACGGTGACGATGTCGGCGTCCTTTTTCTCCACACCGACGCAGCCGGGCAGGATGGTGCCGCCATAAACAAACACGCTGGGGCGGTTCAGGCGGCCCATGGCCATGATGCAGCCCGGCATGTTTTTGTCGCAACCGCCGATGGCGACGTAGCCGTCCATGCCCTCGCAACCGACCACGGTCTCAATGGAATCGGCGATGACCTCGCGCGAGACGAGGGAGTACTTCATGCCCTCGGTGCCCATCGAGATGCCGTCGGAGATGGTGATGGTGTTGAAGACGATGCTTTTGCCGCCGGCGGCATCGACGCCTTTCGCGGTCTCGTTGGCGAGTCGGTCGATGTGCATGTTGCACGGCGTGACCATGCTCCAGGTGCTGGCGATGCCGATCTGCGATTTTTTGAAGTCCTCCCGTTTGAAGCCCACGGCGTGCAGCATGGCGCGGCTCGGCGCGCGCTCGACGCCATCCACGACGATGGCGCTGTGTTTGCGGTGCAGGCTGGAGGGGG
>CAZKMS010000158.1:0-12266 GCA_964553805.1 uncultured Verrucomicrobiaceae bacterium | reverse complement strand
TCAAACCCAAGACCCCGCTCACCGCCTTCGTCATCGGCGAAACCGGCCTGCCCGCGCAGCCGGCGCGCTTTGCCACACGCAAGGATGGCATGGTCGAGGCCAGCCCCGGTTTCCTGACCATCCTTGATCCGGGCGAGGCGGTCATCCCCGAGCCGAAACCCGGCATGAGCACCAGCGGCCGCCGCACGGTGCTGGCCGACTGGCTGGCGGACGCGAACAACCCGCTGACCACCCGCGTCATCGTCAACCGTGTCTGGCAGTATCACTTCGGCCGCGGCCTCGTCGCCACCGCCAGTGACTTTGGCCGTCTGGGAGAACTGCCGACGCACCCCGAGTTGCTCGACTGGCTCACGGCCGATTTCCTGGCCAGCGGCTGGCGCCTCAAGCCGCTGCACAAAAAGATCCTGCTCTCCGCCACCTACCGCCAGACCGCGCGCCGCGCGCCGGACCAGGCGGCGTCGATGAAGGATCCGGAGAACAAGCTGCTGTGGCGTTTTCAACCACGCCGTCTCGACGCCGAGGAGGCGCGCGACGCCGCCCTGGCCGCCAGCGGTGAGCTCACGCTCAAGGAGGGCGGCGAGGGCGAGGACGCGAAGAAGCCCCGGCGCAGTGTGTATACCAAAAAAATCCGCAACACCCAGGACGAGTTTCTGCGCAGCCTCGACGCGCCCGCCGGCTACAGCAGCACGCCCAAACGCGATGCCACCACCACCGCGACCCAAAGCCTGCTGTTGTTCAATGGCGACTGGCCGCTGGAGCGCGCCCGCGCCATGGCCGCGCGGTTGGTTTCCGAGCATTACGGCGACCCCGCCGCGCAGGTGAAGGCCGCCTACGAGCTGGCCTTCAACCGCGCTGCCAAGCCTGGGGAATTGAAGGAGGCGTCGGATTTCCTGAAGGCGCAGACGGCGCTCTTAAAAGGCGAGATCCCGCCGCCCCCGCCCGTCACCAGCCCGCTGGCGGACTTGAGCAAACGTTTCCCGCCTGCCGTCACCCAGATCGTCAAGACCAGCAAAGCCCTGCATTTGCAGCCCGGCACAGCGCATGAGAAGCTGCGGGTGAAGACCGAGGCGACAGAAGGCGCGCGCTTTTTTGTCGAGGCCATTGTCACCCTCGACGCGCTTTACCCCGATGCCACCGTGCGCACCATCGTCTCGCGCTGGAACAACGGCAAAACCGACCCCGGCTGGGCCTTTGGCGTCACCAGCCAGAAGTCCGCCTACCAGCCGAACAACCTCATCATGCAGCTCAGCGGCGATGACTTCCAGGGCACGCACGCGTATGAGGTGGTCGCCTCCGGCCTGCGCATCCCGACCGGCCGCGCCCACTACGTTGCCGCCTCGGTCAGCAACCGCCCGCTGGAGGGCCGGCCCTACGGCGGCAGCATCACCTTCTACGCGCTCGACCTGACCGATCCCCAAGCCGTCATGCAAAGCGTCACGGTGCCGCATGAGGTGGTCGGTGGTTACATCGATGGCGAGCGCGCTCTTGTCGTCGGCGGCCGCGAGACCGACAAGCGCAGCCTCTGGGACGGCGGCATCGCCCAGGTCTTGATCTCCAACGGCGAGCGCAAGCCGGAATGGAAGCCCATGCAGCAAGCCGGCAGCGGTTGCATCGTCAACGTCACCGGCCAGGGGGTGCCCGCCCAGTCCGACAGCGTCTTCACCTGGGAGACTAGCACCCCCGCCGCCAAACCCGCCGGGAAAATCGATCCCGCCCGCGAGGCGCTCACCGATTTCTGCCACGCCCTGCTCAACGCCAACGAGTTTTTCTACTTGCATTGAGGCGGTGGCGCAAAAACGGGGCCGCTGGCGGCCTTGAGAGCCGGTTGAAAATAGCACGCCCCAAATCCGCGTTTGCTTCCGCCCGGGGGCGTGCTTAAGCTCGGCCTCCCATGGCAAAACAAGCACTCGGCAAAGGGCTCGGCGCCCTCATCTCCGCCCCTCCCGCCGTCGCCGGCGTGGCCCGGCCGCCGCCGCTGGCGCAGCCCGCGCCGGGGGATGTCGTGCGCCGGGTGCCGCTCGACCAGATCGTGCCCAGCCCGCTGCAGCCGCGCAAGGAGTTTGTGGCCGCACAGCTTGGGGAACTGATGGAGTCGATCCGCGAGCACGGGGTCATCCAGCCGCTCATCGTGCGCCCGGTCAACGGCCGCCTGGAGCTGATCGCGGGCGAGCGCCGTTTCCGCGCCTCGCGCGAGCTGGGGCTGAAGGAGGTGCCCGTCATCACCCGCGACGCCAGCGACAAGGACGTGCTGGAAATGGCGCTGATCGAGAACCTCCAGCGCGAGGGCTTGAACCCCATCGAGGAGGCCCGCGCCTACGAGCGTCTGGCCAAGGACTTCTCCATGCGCCAGGAGGACATCGCCCAGCGCGTCGGCCGCAACCGCGCCACCGTGGCCAATTCGATGCGCCTGCTCGACCTGCCCGCGGACGTGCAGGATCGCCTGGCCAAGGGCGCGCTCACCACCGGCCATGCCAAGGTCTTGCTCAGCCTCAAGCAGGCGAAGCAGCAGGAAAAGGCGGCCGAGGAGGTGGTCAAAAAAGGCCTCTCCGTGCGCGCCACCGAGAAGCTGGTGCAGTCGATTTTGAATCCGCCGCCGCCCAAGCCCGAGGTGGCGGTCGGTGAATTTGCGTCGGCCATTGAAACGGTCGAGCAGAAGCTCATCAGCCATCTCAAGACCAATGTCAGCCTGCATCACTTCGAGAAGAAGGGCCGCATCGAGATCGACTACTACGGGGTCGAGGATCTGAACCGCATCATCGCCCTGCTCGGGGTCGAGGAGGAATCCTTCGGTTAAGCCGGGGGGCGCGGGTCATGAAGCGCGTGCTGCTGCCGGCGTTGACGAGCCTGCTGCTCGCGTTTTTCCTCGCAGCCTGCGGCGGCAGGGCGGAGGCGGGCCATCCCGGGGAGCCGGCGCTGCGCGCCTTTCTGGAGCGCTACTTCAGCACTTGGTCGGCGCAGGACATGGAGGGTTACGCCGCCTGTTTCCACGAAACCGCCCGCGTCACCTGGCTGCCGGCCAAAGGCGCCGCGCCGCGCACAGACACCTTGTCCGACTTTCTTCACGGCCAGCGTCTCGGTCACCAGACCGCCACCGAACCGATGCACGAGACGGCCGATCACATGGAGATCCTGATGGACGAGCGCAGCGCGCTGGCGCGGGTCAAATGGACACTGGTCAAAGGCGCCGAAAAAACCACCGGCATCGACCACTTTTCCTTGGTCAAGACCCCGCAGGGCTGGCGCATCATCCATCTGCTGTTTTACTCGGACGATTGACGGCTCGCCGCAGAATCTCGGAAAGGTGGTGTTTTGGTTGCCTCAGTTTACTTGAAAGTTTCCGCAGGCACCCCGTCCGTCCCATAATTTTGCAAAGGATGCCTGTCTCCCAGCCGTTTAATCGGGCCATGAAAAACTCCCTGCTCGCTCTCCTCATCGTCGCCGGTCTCACCGGTTCCGCCTTTGCCGAAGCCTCCCTCACCCTCAGCGGCGTCCACAACTGTTGCGGCGGCTGCGAAAAGGGCATCGTCAAAGCCATCGAATCTGTCAAAGGCGCGACCGCCGTGGTGGACGGCGAAACGGTGACGATCACCGCCAAGAACACGCCGACTGCCAAAAAGGCGCTGGAGGCGCTGCAGGAGGCGGGTTACACCGGCACGGGCGAGGGCATCGACGCGCCGAAGGCCGCCGCCTCCACCCGCACGTTGAAAGGCGCCACTGTCAGCGGCGCGCACCTCTGCTGCAAAAAGTGCGTCACGGCCGTCGAAAAAGCCGTCGCCAGCGTCAAGGGCGTCACCGGCCACAGCATCGAGTCCAAGGCCAGCGAGTTCACCGTCGAAGGCGAGTTCAGCGAGGGTGACCTCATCGCCGCGCTCAATCAAGCCGGGTTCCATGGCCAGGTGAAATAAGCCTGTCCCGTTTCAGCTTTCCCAAACCCAACCCGGCGCGCCCGACGGCACGCCGGGTTTTTTCATGCCGTCTTGCGGAGATGCTCATTCCAGCGCATGAGGGAAATCGCCCCGCTCCCATCACCCCGTCCGACCTGCCTCTCCGCGCCGCCGTCGAAACCGTTGGTGCCATGGCATCGCGCCGGATCGCTGCGAGATCCGGCAAAACGGCAGCACGCTGGCGGTGTGCCTCACTGAGGCCCTGGTCGCTGTAGCTGGCTCTGTACCTGGCCTCTGTGAGGCCGGCCGAGCCCTCAACCCCCCGGGGTCACAGACCCCGGCTACAGTCCGGCCGCACCCGCAGGCAGTGCCCTCAGGCCCCGCGCGGCTTTGCCGGGCCGGTTCCTGAACTCCCGCGAAATCCCCAGTCGCAAAACCCGTCAAATGCGCCATCTTGGCCGCCCCTCAGTCATGTCCACCGACCGCAAGACCCTCGAAGAACGCGCCCAGATGTCCGGCCTGGAGCGCCTGCGCCACTCCTGTGCCCACGTCATGGCCACCGCCATCCTGAAACTGTGGCCGAACGCCCAGTTCGCCTACGGCCCGCCCGTGGAGAACGGCTTCTACTACGACTTCGACCTGCCGGACCACCGCATCACGCCGGAGGACTTCGAGAAGATCGAGGCGGAGATGAAGAAGATCGCCAAGGACAACCAGCGTTTCGAAAAGAAGGTCATCAGCCGCGAGGAAGCCATTGCGCTGGCGCAGAGCGGCCGTCTCGGCGGTCTCGGCGAGCGCCCGGGCAATCCCTCCCAGTTCAAACTCGACCTCATCGCCAAGATTCCCGAGGGCGAGGAGATCAGTTGTTATCAAAACGGCGACTTCCTCGACCTCTGCGCCGGCCCGCACGTCGGCTACACCAGCAAGTGCAAAAACGTGAAGCTGATGGCCGTCAGCTCGTCCTTTTACCTGGGCGACGAGACCAAGCCCCAGCTCCAGCGCGTCTATGGCACCGCCTTTGAGTCGAAGGAGGAACTCGAGCAGCACCTCGTGCAACTGGAGGAGGCGAAGAAGCGCGACCACCGCAAGCTGGGCAAAGAATTGAAGCTCTTCCACATCGACGAAGATGTGGGCCAGGGTCTCATCCTGTGGACGCCAAACGGCTCCGTGCTGCGCCAGGAGCTGCAAAACTTCATCAGCGAGGAACTGCGCAAGCAGGGCTACTCCCAGGTCTTCACGCCGCACATCGGCAAGACCGTGCTCTACAAAACCAGCGGCCACTTCCCTTATTACAAAGACAGCCAGTTCAGCCCCATCATCGAAAACGACGACCTCGCAAAGGTAGCCGAAGCCGGTTGCGGCTGCTGCGAGGTCATGGAGCGTCTCGGCGCCGTCTCCGCGAAGCTGCGCCAGCAAATCAACGAGCGCACCGGCCAGGAAACCATCACCGAAGACCAGGTGCTTCCAGACGAGCAGCTTCTCGACGGCTTCCTGCTGAAGCCGATGAACTGCCCGCATCACATCAAAATCTTCGACAGCCAGCCGCGCAGCTACCGCGACCTGCCGGTGCGCCTCGCCGAATTCGGCACCGTGTATCGCTGGGAGCAGAGCGGTGAGTTGAACGGCATGACCCGTGTCCGTGGCTTCACCCAGGACGACGCCCACCTCTTCTGCACCGAGGAGCAAGTCGCCGATGAAGTGCTCGGCTGCCTCGCGCTGGTGAAGATCGTGCTCAACACGCTCGGCATGCACGACTACCGCGTGCGTGTCGGCCTGCGCGATCCCGACAGCAGCAAGTTCACCGGCGATCCAGCGAAGTGGGATGCGGCAGAGGACGCCTGCCGCAAAGCCGCTGCCACACTCGGCGTGCCTTTTACTGAGGAGCCCGGCGAGGCCGCCTTCTACGGACCGAAGATCGACTTCGTCATCAAGGACGTCATCGGCCGCGAATGGCAGCTCGGCACCGTGCAGGTGGACTACGTCCTTCCCGTGCGCTTCGATTTGAGCTACGTCGGCCCCGACAACAAACCGCATCGCCCGGTGATGATCCACCGCGCGCCGTTTGGCAGCATGGAGCGCTTCTGCGGCGTGCTGATCGAGCATTTCGCCGGTCATTTCCCCGCCTGGCTCGCCCCGGAGCAAATACGCGTGCTAACTATCAGCGAAAAAAGCGCCGAGTTCGCCACCGAAGCCCTCAACCAGCTCAAAGCCGCCGGTTTGCGCGCCACGCTCGACAACGCCGCTGACAAAATCGGCGCCAAGATCCGCAACGCCCAGCTCGACAAGATCCCCTACATGCTCGTCATCGGCGAAAAAGAAGCCGCCGCCCAAAGCGTCGCCGTCCGCCACAGCAAGAAGGGTGACTTTGGCGTGAAGTTGCTCACGGAGTTTGTGAGCGAGATCACGGCGGAGGTGAAGGAACGCAGGCTCTGATTTGTTGGGAACGCGCCGGACGGACGCTACATCAGGCCCGCTCGATCGCCGAAATGGGCGAGCGCTCATATTTCATGGTTTGTGTTCGTTGCTGTTGGAAAGCGGTTTGGCGGCGTCTTGCTTTGGGAAAAAAGAACCTGCAAGCGAACCGAACGCGTGACCCACAAGTAGTCCTCCCGCCACAGCGACGCCGAGTTTGCCGGTGAGGGATTCCGCGGCTGCATTGGCAATGCCCGCCAAGTTGATCCCCAGAATGAGTTTCACGAGATTGCCAAGAGTGCCGGCAAGTCTCCATTCTCGCGAACTTGTTCGAAGTCCGAACGCGAAGCCAACAACGGCATTAGCTAAACAAGAAGCAAGAAGCAGCGAATTCATTTCCTGGAGGCTTACCGGTAAATCACCACGAGGAAAACAAGGGCCTCGCGCTTGCTGCTGTTGATGATGGCGTGCGGCACGTCGGCGCGGTAGCTGCCGCTGTCGCCTTTGGCCAGGGTTTCGCTGCCGTCGCCGGATTCGACACACACGCTGCCTTCCTCCACCGTGAGGAACTCGCGCGTGCCCTCGAAGTGCGGCTGGCTGCGCAGTGCGCCGCCGGGACGCAGGCGCACTTGGTAAAACTCGACATCCTTCTCCAGATTCAATGGGGACAAAGTGCGGATCTCGCATTGCTTGTCGCTGCGATACACCTGCGCGCGGTCGCTGGCGCGAATGACCTGGATTTTGGCGGCGCCGCTCTCGGCGCGCTCGATCAGCTCCTGCAATGACAGGCCGAAGGCGCGCGCGATGCGGAAGGCGACCGTGAGCGTGGGGTTGGCGCGCTCGCGCTCGATCTCGCTGAGCATGGAGCGGCTGACGCCGCTGGCACTGGCCAGTTCCTCCAGCGACCAGCCGCGGTCCGCGCGCAACTGCTTCACGCGGCGGCCGAGGTTCTCGTTGATGGCCTCCGGGCTGGTCGGAGGCGCTTGTGGCGCGCGTGGCTTTTGGGGGGCGGGCATGATCGATTAGGAGGGTTAAAGCGGCATGGCGCGCGCTTCGCTCTGGCGCGCGCCCAGGTTGCCGTAGCGATGGTAATCAAAACTGATGCTTTGCTCGCGCAGATGCCAGGGCAGTTCAACGCGGCCGCAGGCAAGCACGGGCTCGTCCGCCAGCCAATGGCCGGACACAGCGGCGGCCTCGCGCAGCAGGGCAGGCACGCGCTCCGGTGCGGCATAGCGCACGCGTTCATCGGCATGCGGCGGCAAACGGCGAACATGCTCGGCCAAGGCGGCATCACTTTCTTCGACAAACGCAATGCCCGCTGCCCATGCTTGTGTCAGGCGGCCGAGCCACTCCAGCTCGCGGGTCAGCACGCCGGGCGCGGCGCTGACCACCACACGCGCGCCGGTGACTCGAGCCGCGGCGGCTCGCGCGATGATTTCAAATGGAGTGTCTTCGGCTGAGATGCGCAGGCGGATCTCGCGGAAGGGCAGGTAGCGCCGCAGGTTGTCCTGGCCCAGCAGGCGTTGGTGATCGTGCTCTCGCGAGAATTCCTCGCGCCACCAGTGGTCGTAATCCGCCAGTGCGGCTTGCAGTTTGATCCGTGCGGACTGCGGCACTTCAACGGACGCTTCTTCCAAAGCCTGCGCGAGTGCCGCCAGCGCCTCGTGTTGTGGCGGGGATGAAGGCGCTTTAGCGGCGTTGTCTTCGAAACGCAAAAGCTGCGCGAGGTAGTTCGGTCCGCCCGCCTTCATGCCCGGGCCAAAGCTGCTGCGCCCGAGACCGCCGAAGGGCTGCCGCAGCACGATCGCACCCGTGGTGCCGCGATTGAGGTAAAGATTGCCTGCGCGCACATGCGCCTTCCACAGCGCCTGCTCGCGCTCGTCCAGGCTGTGCAGGCCGCTGGTCAGCCCGTAATCCGTTGCGTTGACGATCTCGATGGCTTCTTCCAACGTCTCGAAACGCATCACGCCGAGCAACGGACCAAAGAACTCGGTCAGGTGCGTGACGCTGCCGCGAGTGACACCATACTTGATGCCAGGCGACCACAGGTTTGGATTGTCTGGCTTCGGATGCGGCAGCAGCGCCCAACTTTCGCCAGCCTCCAACGTTTTGAGCGCCTGCTCCAGCGCGCCTGCTGGCGGCGTGATCA
Organism: uncultured Verrucomicrobiaceae bacterium; assembly: GCA_964553805.1. Classification (GTDB taxonomy): domain Bacteria; phylum Verrucomicrobiota; class Verrucomicrobiia; order Verrucomicrobiales; family Verrucomicrobiaceae; genus JAGRPD01. The sequence goes on along the minus strand of CAZKMS010000158.1, from coordinate 3,821 downwards.
GCGGTCCCACACGAGCGTGCAATTCATGCGCCGGCGCCACCGGCAGGCTGCGCGCGGCGTCCACGAGCAGACGCTTGAACTCTGGATCGTCATAGACCTCCGCCTCCAGCAGCAGCAGGGAGGTGGCGCTGCATTTTTGTCCGGCATGACCGAAGGCGCTTTGCACGACGTGCTTCACCGCCAGCTCGCGATCGCTGAGCGCGGCGATGATGCTGGCGTTTTTGCCGCCGGTTTCGGCAAACAGGCGCAGGTCCGGTCGCGCCGCGAGCAGCTTTTGAGCGGTGTTTGTGCCGCCGGTTAAAATGACGGAGTCAACCTCAGGATGCGTTGCCAAACGTTGTCCGGCGCCACTGCCGGCACAAGGCACAAATTGCAGGGCGGCACGCGGCACGCCAGCACGCCAGAAGCACTGACACAGCTCCCAGGCCACCAGCACGGTGGCGCTGGCGGGCTTCAAAATCACCGTGTTGCCCGCCGCCAAGGCGGCTGCAATGCCGCCGCAGGGAATGGCGATGGGAAAGTTCCAGGGCGGTATGACCACCACCACGCCGCGCGGGGTGGCTTGCACTGCGGACAACTCAGAAAACGCCCGCCCGCTGGCCCGGTAGAACTCGACAAAATCCACCGCCTCGCTGACCTCGGGATCACTTTCCAAAATCGTTTTGCCGCCGTTCGCCATGGCTGTGCTCATCAGCGTGGCGCGTGCCCGCCGCAGCTCTTGCGCCACGCGCCCGAGCACCGCGCTGCGCGCGTCAACTGCAAGCGCGCGCCAGCCCGCGGGATCCGCGCGCGCGCAAACCACAGCGCGTTCGACGTCATCCACACTGGCCTCGCCATGCTCCGCAAGCGCCCGGCCGGGACGCGAAGGATCGCGGCATGGCTTCCCTTTTTCCTTGAGCACCTCTTCGCCCGCGATCACCAAGGGCAGCCGTTCACCCTGAATCTGCGCCGCTGTTGCCACGACGTTTTCCGCCCAGCGTGAGTTGGCTGGCAGCGCGAAATCGGTGTCCGGCTCGTTGATCAGATCTTGCCAGCGCTGCTCCGGCAGAGCTTCGTCGTGCCGCTCGCGGGAGCGGTCCTGTGTGCGGCGCGGCGTGTCCGAGGCCTCCAGCGCGAAGGAGGAGCGGAAACCCGCCTCCAAGGCATTCCAGTCTGCGCTGCCTGGCTTGAGGCGAAAGGCGTGGCGCAGAAAATTTTCCGGCCCGGTGTTTTCATCCAGCCGCCGCAGCAGGTAGCCGATGGCGTTGAGAAATTCCCCGCGCTCGCAGGCCGGCGCGTAAAGCAGCAGATGGCGCGTGCGCTCGAACAGCGCGCGCCGCTGGTGATTCGCCATGCCTTCCAGCATCTCGAACTGCACGCGATCACCCGCATTCGCCTGCGCTGCGAGCAGGAGGCCGTGGGCGAGATCGAACAGGTTGTGGGAGGCGATGCCGAGACGAGCCGCGGCCAGGTTCTCCGGCCGCATGGCAAAGCGCAGCAGGCGTTTGTAATTGGCGTCGGTTTCCAGCTTGGTTTGATAGGGTGCCTGCGGCCAGCCGCGCAGCGAGGCCTCGACGCGTTCGGCCTCCATGTTCGCCCCCTTCACCAAACGGATCGTCACTGCCGCACCTCCATGTGCCGTCCTCCGTTGTGCCCAGGCCAGCAGACGGCGCTGCACCCGGGCGCTGTCCGGAACGTACGCCTGCAAAGCGATGCCCGCCGCGCAATCCTCCAGCCCCGGCCGGGCCAGCGTGCGCATGAAAACCTCCGCGGTCAGCTCCAGGTCGCGGTACTCCTCCATGTCGAGATAAACAAACTTCGGCGTCACCGTGCCGTCCGCGTGGCGGAAGCGCAGGTGGTTCGCCTCGCGGTAGAGCCGCTCCAGCCGCTCCCCCAGCACCCTCAGCGTGTGCTCGTGCGCCTGCGGGGCAAGCTGCGAGTAGAGCGTGCTGATCTTCACTGACAGCACTTCCACCTCGGGCAGTTGCAGCGCCGCGAGGTACTTTTCCAGCCGGCGCTGCGCCTCCTCCTCCCCCAGCAACGCCTCGCCCAGCAGGTTCAAATTCATGCGCAGGCCCTTGCTCTGCCGCGCGCGCAGGTGCTCCGTCAATGGTTCATGCTCTGCCGGCAGCACCACGTTTGCCGTCTCCTGCCGCATGTGCGCCTTCACCATCGGCACCGACACCCCCGGCAGCCAGTTGCCGAAGCTTTGAAAGCCGTGCATCAGCGCCTGGTCCAGCGGACTGAAGAAACGCGGCACGCCCTGCGCATCGAGGATGTGAGTGAGGTGTTCCGCAACCCGCTCCGCCTGGCGGCTGCGAAAAGCCTGATCCGTGAGCTGAATGAGCGTGGCCTTGTCTTCGGGCGCCTGCAGCATGCGGTCCAACTCCGCCTGCTGGCGGCGCTCGGCGGACGTTTGCAGCTCCGACGCCCGCTCCTGCAGGGCGGCGGCCAGCCGGCAGACTGCGTCCATCAAGCTGGAGTCGCGACTCACGAACATTCATCATATTGACATAAAATCCGGTAAAATGGAAATTATTTCTTGCCAGGATGAAGGAATTTCGTCCATTATATCGCCAGAATCATGAAAGCTCTCGTCAAATCAAGGTCTGAACGCGGACTCTGGCTGAAAGATGTTCCGGAACCCGGGGTCGGCATCAACGATGTCTTGATCAAGGTTCGCAAAACCGGCATCTGCGGTACGGACTTGCACATCTACAAGTGGGATGCCTGGGCGCAGAAAACGATTCCAGTGCCGATGGTGGTGGGGCATGAGTTTGTCGGGGAGGTTGTCTCCGTCGGATCCAATGTGAATGACTTCCATCCCGGCGAGATCGTCAGCGCGGAGGGTCATGTGGTTTGCGGCCGCTGCCGCAACTGTCTGGCCGGCCGCCGTCATTTGTGCAAAGACACCGTCGGCATCGGTGTGAACCGGACGGGCGCCTTTGCGGAATACATCAGCGTGCCGATGACCAACGTCTGGCATCATCGCGAGGGTGTCGATGAAGAGGTGGCCGCCATCTTCGATCCTTTCGGCAACGCTGTGCACACCGCGCTGGCCTTTGAGTGCCTCGGCGAGGACGTTCTGATCACTGGCGCGGGACCGATCGGCATCATGGCCATTCCCGTGGTCAAGCATGCCGGAGCCAGGCATGTGGTCATCACGGACGTGAACGATTATCGTCTCGAGCTCGCGCGCAAAATGGGCGCGACCGTGGCCTTGAATGTGAAGAACGGCTCGATCGCAGGGGTGCAGAAACAGCTCGGCATGAAAGAGGGTTTTGATGTCGGCCTGGAGATGAGCGGCAATCCCGCCGCTTTTCGCGACATGATCGACAACATGTGCCACGGCGGCAAGGTGGCCATGCTCGGCATTCCCAGCGAGCCCATTGCCATCGATTGGAACAAGGTCATCTTCAACATGCTCACCATCCACGGCATCTACGGCCGCGAGATGTATGAAACCTGGTATCAAATGAGCGTCATGCTGGAGAGCGGAGTGGACATCAAACCCGTCATCACCCACCGCTTTCACTACACCGAATTCGAGGAGGGCTTTGCCGCGATGGAATCCGGCGATTGCGGCAAGGTCGTGCTGGATTGGACTTCTTAACGCCATGAACCCCGCCTTCAAAGACCATCTCAACTCCCAGCTCGACGCCATCCGCGCCGCGGGCACCTACAAACGCGAGCGCGTGCTCACCACGCCGCAGGGCACGCTCGTGCGGGCAAATGGCGGCGCGGCGGTGCTGAACTTGTGCGCCAACAACTACCTCGGGCTCGCCCAGCATCCGCAGATCCGGCAGGCGGCGCACGCGGCGCTGGAGCAGTGGGGTTACGGC
>CAZKMS010000157.1:0-12522 GCA_964553805.1 uncultured Verrucomicrobiaceae bacterium | reverse complement strand
GCTCGTCAGGCTCATAACCTGAAGGTCGTTGGTTCAAATCCAGCCCCCGCAACCAATTTCAAAAACCCTGTGATTCGATGAGTTGCAGGGTTTTTTTGGCTCTCCAGTCAGCCTGCCGTTGCATGGCAGGGCGCGTCCCGGCTCGGGGTCATAAGACCAAGGTCCGATGGAGGCGATGGCATTCTCATGTCAGCTTTTGGCGGTTGGAGCGAGCCAGCAGACTGTCCGCTCCGGCTTCGCGGCAAACCTTCCCTCGTCACCACACCCTGACCATCCCCACCCATGACCATGAAATCCATTCCACCCCTGTTGCGGTTCACCTGCCTCCTGGTTGCAAGCTCCACGCTGGTCTCCTGCGTGGCCGGCACTGCGGATCGCGTCGAAGATCGGTATGACCGCCGCGAAAATCGCTACGACCGCCGCCACTACAGCGGCCCCGGCGACCACATCGAGAACGTCTATGACCGCCGCGAAGGCGTTCGTGACAAGGCTCGCGGCCGCAGTCTGGGATTCTGATTACCGGGCGGCTGCCTGACTTGGCCGCCAGCCCGCCCGATCCAGGTTCAAAGCTGGCCTTCGACCGGCAACCAGCCGAGCAAGCCCGTCTTCAGGCGCTGCCAAGCGCTTGTTTCCGGCTCGCTCGCATGGCGGACTTCGCGCCCGTCTTCTTTGGCAACCCAGACCAGCCGCCTCCCTTCAAGCCGCACTTCGTAGGCATTCCGGTCGAGCCCAAGCAGAGCATTCCGAGCCATCATGGATGCCAGTTGAGGGCAGTCGATGAGAACCCCGACCTCCGTGTTCAATCGCAGCGAGCGCGGGTCAAGATTCATCGACCCAATGAATACGACGCGCTGGTCGAAGAGAAAGGTTTTCGCGTGCAAGGTCGCCCGGCTGGTTCCTGTGACCGCCGCGGCGCCTTGGCCGGTCCGGCTTTTTCTGAAGTCAGGTTTGAGCTCGTAGATTTCAACTCCCGAATGCAGCAAGGGCTTGCGGTAGCCCTTGTAGGCGGCATGAACCGCTGGCACATCATTGGAGGCGAGTGAATTGGTGAGAATCACGACACGCACTCCGCGCGAAGTCAGCTCACGAAAAAGCTCCACGCCCCGCTCTTCTGGAATAAAATAGGGCGAAACGACGAGCAACACCGTCCGGGTGCCGTCCACGACTGACTTCAGCTTTGGCGCCAAGTGCGTGGCGCGGTCGTCAATTTCCGCGCTGATTTTTTCGGGAGCATCGTACACGACGCGAGCTCGGGCCGGAATGAATGGGATGTCACCGCGACAGACTTGCGCATACAAGGGGTTTCTCATCGCGGCCTCCAGCGCTGACGACTCCTTGGGCCGGGTGTGTTTTGCCACGAACTCGGCGCGGCGGGCGGAAGGCTTCCCGCCGCCGGACGACAGGCCGCTGATGCCGATGGCAGACGGGCTATTCCAGTAGGCATCAAACTGGATGGAGACGTCCCGGACCACCGCTCCCACCGTGAGAACATCAAAGTCGGCGAAGTTCGTTTCATCGTGAACGTCAAAATATTCGTCTCCAATGTTCCTTCCCCCGACAATCGCCGCCTGATTGTCCGCGATGAAGGTTTTGTTGTGCATCCTGCGGTTGACGCGACGGAAATCCAGGAGCGCGCCCAGCATCTTCCTCGTGCGCAACGCGACCGGATTGAACAGCCTCACCTCAATGTTGGGATGGCTATCCAGAGCCTCCAGTCCCTCGTCGGACGCCATGGTGCCAATGTCATCCAAGAGCATTCGCACCCTCACTCCGCGCTCCGCGGCTTGCCATAGCTTCGCCACCAGCAAAGAACCCGTGGCATCGCTTCGCCAGATGTAGTACTGTACGTCGAGGGTGCGGTCGGCCATGTCTGCCAGTGCGAGGCGTGCCGTCAGGGCGTCAGTCCCCCTGGCCAGCGCATGCACGCCTGTTTTCCCCGGATGACCCGCGGAAAACTGCCGCGCCACTCGCGCCACTCTCGTCTGCCCGGTCTCGTGATAGGCAAAGGATTTTTCTCGCCCAGATGTGTCCGGCAAACTCGCGCATGAGGCCACCAGAAGCAGCGCAGCCGCAAACAAAATCCGCCCTCCGCCTTTCGCGAAAGTGCCCTTGTAACGGCCTCCCGCCTCGTTGATTCCGGCTGGACGAAATGAGAGATCAAGCTTTGGAGGAAATGTCATCGCACCGTTGTCGAAAAATGTCGGAGAAAACTGCAAAAAACATGCCGGTGGACAGGCCGCACATTAAAATGCCGGTGAGCGACTCGATCCCTCCCACCAGCCGCCAGTCCTGAGGCAGAACCAAGTCTCCGTAGCCGGTCGTCGTGTAAGTCACCATGCTGAAGTAGCACGCTGTAGTGAGGTCGGGCATCGCGCCAGCCCAGGCATAATGCAGCGCCCAAATGGAAATTTGGACCAGGTGCAGCAGGATGGTCCAGGCAGCCACGCGCACCAGCACCCAAACGGCCGATTGAAAATGTTGCCTCGTGGCTGGAGGCTGCCGCCGCAGCCATCTCAGCAGCAGCGTCAACCCCGACGAATGGATCACCACGCAAAAAGCCATCAGACACCAGGCAATCAGAAGGTTGGCAAGCATCGGGACGGCAGCGGCATTTGGAGAAGCAGCCTGCGTGCTCAAGCCCCCGGCGCGGCTGGCACGAAATTCGCAGGCTTGATCAACGCCCATTCAATGGCATCCAGAAGAGCCTGTCCATCCACGGGTTTGCGGAAAAGCGCCACCGCTCCGGCGCGCTGGGCCACATCCCGGATTTCCGGGGTGCCATCAGCCGTGAGAAAGATAACCGGGAGGTGGCGCCCCGCTTTGGCCAGCATTCCAGGCAGCTCCAATCCGCTGCTTCCAGGCATCTTGATGTCCGCAATCACACAGGCATTCTCGTCGGAGCTGCGACTTTCGAGGAACTCCTCCACCGTGCAAAAGGTGGCGGCTTCCATCTTTGCCGAGCGCACCAAGCGCGCGCAGGCGGCGCGCACAGCGGGTTCGTCATCCACAATGTAGATTCGTATGCAGGCAGTCGGCATGACTCAGATGTCCGGCGCATGCTCTCAAGAAAGGCCGTGGCATGCCATCGGACCTTGGTCTTACTCCCACAGCCCGCCGCGGCGGAAATCTTTGCGGCGGGCCTATTCCTGCCTGCGGGGCCTCAGTCCGATCGTCTGGGCTGAACGAATAAGATCAGCGACGGAGCGCACCCCCATCTTGGCCATCAGCCGGCCCCGATGGATCTTGATGGTCTTTTCCGCGGCGCCCAGAATGTGGGCGATCTGCTTGTTGAGTATCCCGCTGATGACGTAGGTCATGACCTCCGCTTCGCGCGCGGTGAGTGTTTGAAAACGCTGCCACGTGGCGGCGCGCTCATCGTCCTGCTTTTTTCTGGTGAGGGAAACCTGCAGCGCTATATTTACAGCGGATATCAGCTTGTCCTCATCCACCGGTTTGGTGAGAAAATCCACGGCACCGGCCTTCATGGCGGTGGCGCAGCTCGTTACATCGCCATTTCCGGAGAGGAAGATGATGGGGGCGGTGCGGTCCGAGAATCCCCTCTGAAGAGCCAGGCCGTCCTCGCCCGGCATGCGCAAGTCCAGGATCAAGCAGCGCGGTCCGGATTGCGCCGGGTCCTCTCTTGAAGCCAAATAAGCACGGCCTGAGGAATAGGTTTTCACTCGCATCTTCCAGGAGCGGAACAGGCGTTCCAAGCTGCGGCATACCGCGGCGTCGTCGTCAATCACACAGACCATTCCATCCTCCACCTTCACCAACTGCTCATTCGACAAAGAGTGCGCCTGAAACATAACCGAAAAACCAATTAACCGAAGATAAAATGCGCCACCGCAAAAAGTCAAGCGCGCTTCAGATTGATTAATCCGTAAAAATTTTAGACCTTTGTCAGGCTTCGTGCGTTTTCGAACTGCGTCGAAGCAATATTGAGCGGCCCAACTGGCCGCCAGCCGGGCGGTGACGGCGTGGAAGTGAGTCAGATGCCAAATTTCAGCGGGCCGCAAGCGACGGCCATCGCACCGTTTACGAGGTCGCATTTTTTCGGAATTTGGCTAATCAACTCTCAAGACGGACCTTCGCTTTTAGGCGAAAGCCGGGATTTTCGATCCGAACTCAACATTCCCCGCCTGGCTTCGCGGTCAGCAAGGAGTTCGCTGCCGGCAGGCCATGCCCGCCACCATTCCAATAAGACCAAGGTCTGATGGTTCGGTTTGTCGACTCATTTCATGATTAAGCCATGACAAAACGGACCGCCCACTCCGCGCGGAAACCCCTGCCCATGCAACCCGAGTAGACCAATCATGAATCTCTCCATTTATTATAGACTCACTTCGGGAGTTTTTCCGGCCGGACTGCTCATCGCTGCCGCCATGGCTAGCCCGGCGCAGGAGCCCGGCACCGGCGCCACCCCAAATCCAGCCGCCGCCAGCTCCTTCAGTGAGAAGCTCGTCTTTGCTCCGAGGGCGGACCCGTCTGCCGCCGAAAGCTCCGCGGAGCAGGGTCAAATCCCCTTGGAGGACTCCTTCGAGTGGAGCAGGCGTGAATGGCGCCTCGACACGCGCCGGAAAGCCCTTGAGGACACTCAGGTCAAGTTCAACTTCCGCACCATGAGCTTCGACCGCGACAGGTACGACGGCTCTGAAAGCGCGGCCATTGCAGCAGGGGGATGGGCCGGATTGAAGTCCGGTTATTTCTTCGAGCACCTGGCCATCGGCGTTACCGGTTACACCTCACAAAAGCTGCACGGGGATGCGGACAAGGACGGCACCTCGATGCTCGCCCCCGGGCAGGAGGGTTACACCGTGCTGGGAGAGCTTTATGCGGACATCCTCTTCACGGAAAATCTGAATCTGTATGTGGGACGCAAGGAGTTCGACACCCCCTTCATCAACCGCAACGACAATCGCATGACTCCCAACAGCTTCGAGGCGATCGTCCTGCAGGGCAAATCCGCGTTCAATGACGGGGGGGCTTTGAATTACGGGCTGGGGTATTTTGACGCCATCAAGGACCGCAACTCCGATGACTTTGTCTCCATGGCGGCGGACGCCGGCGCCGAAACGGAGCGTGGTGTTTACACCGCCGGCGCCCTGTACAAAAAAGGCGACTTTTCCATCGGCGCCATCGATTACCTCAGTCCGGACGTCATCAACATCGCCTACGCGGAGGCAAAGCTGCAACTGAATGTGAGCGAGCGCTTGAAGCCGCGACTTGCCCTGCAGTATGTGGATCAACGAAGCATCGGAGATGACTTGCTGTTGGAATCGGGCGCCAGCGCCAGCCAGTTTGGCGTGAAGGCCGAGCTGCCGGCGGGAGACGCCCTCTTCAGCGTGGCCTACACCGACATGAACGGGGACACGGCCGCCCAGAATCCCTGGGGCGTCTATCCAGGTTACACTGCGGTGCAGGTGGAGGAGTTCAACCGGGACGGCGAGAGCGCGGTCATGCTGCGCGCAGGCTATGACTTTCCCTGGGTCAAAGGATTGAGCACTTATGCTCTCTGGGTTCATGGAATGGATCCGGATCCCGCTGACCAGCACGCCCGGGACGAGTACAACTTCAACCTGCAATGGGCTCCGCCCGAGGGCGCGCTCAAAGGCCTTTCCGTCCGGTTGCGCTACGCGCTGGTGGATGAGCGCGGCGGCACCGGGGATGACCTCACGGACTTCCGCGTGATCGTCAACTACGCGGTCAATTTCTGAGGCAGCGCATAGAGAACCGGCGCCTCCCGGCGCCGGGGGCAGAACCTGCGGCCTGAATGCGAGACGGCCCGCGGCACCAAGCATTCCGATTCCCCGCGGCATGGCCGCCATCGCGAAAGCTGTGCGGGCCTGAAGACAGGCGACCGGACACTGGAGGAAGGCCGTGGCAGAATGCGACTGCAAGGTCGTAGGACCAAAGGCTCATAGCGGCTGCCATCCTGAGCGGATGAATATGGCTGCGCCTCCTGAGCAGGCAGGAATGCCCCACACCCACCCCTTTTGTCCCCTCATGAAGAGCATGCCAATGAAACCCCGAACCCCTGGCCGCTCACGCCATCCGCGCCTGGTCGCTTGGCCGTCCGTGCTGCTGGTGTTCCTGGCCTCCCCCGCGCAGGCGCACGCCTCGCTGTTCCATGGCGAGACCCTGGACGCCATCGCCAACGCCATCGCCTGGGTCGCGATCATTCTAGGCCCCCTCATCGGCATCGCGGTGTTCTGGCTGGTGCACATCCTCCCGGAAAAAATCGCCGAGAAGAAAAAGCATCCGCAGACCAAGGCCATTCAGTGTGTGTGCCTGCTTTCCCTGGTTTTTGGCGGCCTGCTCTGGCCTTTCGCCTGGCTGTGGGCCTACACCAAGCCGGTTCTGCACAAGGCCGCTTACGGCACTGATGTCGATGAAACCGCCGGCCACGGCCATGGCAGCGAAACCGCAGACAAAGGAGGAGAAGCCTGATGGAACTCATTCTGCTCATCATTTACTCGGTCATCGTCTGGCTGATTTTCTTCAAATTCAAGCTGCTGCCCTGGAACATCGTGAGCCAGGTGATCGTGGTCACGATTCCCATGATTGCCCTGACGGTGCTGATTCTGTTCATGAACATCGTGGCGCCGTCCTCCCACGATGTGCGCGCCATGAACTACGTGATCCCGGTGGTGCCGCGCGTGACCGGCCAGGTCACCGAAGTTCCCATCGAGCCGAACCGGCCCATCAAAAAGGGCGACGTGCTGTTCAAAATTGACCCAGTGCCCTTTCAAGAGGCTGTCAACGCCGCGCAAGCCAGGCTGGCGGAGTTGAAGGTCGGCTTGATCTCGGCGCAGGCCTATCAGCGCAGCCTGGATGACGAACTCAAGAACGCTCAAAGCACCACCCAGTCGCTGATTGCGCGAGTGGAGCTGTCGAAGAAGCGTGTGGAGCAGTACACCTCGCTCGCTGCTGCCGGCGCGGGACGCCGCGCGGAACAGGAGCAGGCCGAATCTGACGTGGCGAATCTGGAGAGCCAGGTAACCGCGGCGAGGGCCAACGAGTCGAAGGTCCGCCAGAAGATCGAGGCGCGCACGGAAGTGGGCGAGATTGACGAGGTGGCGCAGGCCAAGGCGCAAATTGCCCAAGCTGAGGCCGATCTGGTGGCAGCCCAATACGATCTGGACGGCACCACCCATCTGGCGCCCTCCAATGGCCGGGTGGCCAACCTCGCGCTCCAGCCCGGCGTGCGCGCCACCCAGTTTGCCACCATGCCCGTGATGAGCTTCATCCAGGAGGACGACCCCTGGGTGCTGGCCTTCTTCAAGCAGAACGAGCTCCGCTACGTCGAACCGGGCAATGAGGCTGAAATCTTCCTGAAGACCTACCCAGACCGCATCATCAAGTGCAAGGTGGACTCCATTCTTTGGGCCACTGCGCAAGGTCAGATGCCCATCAGCGGAAGCCTGCCCAACACCCTGTCCACGGAGATGCCCGAGCACCGCATCGCCGTGCGCCTGCTGGTGGAGCCCAAAGACAAGGAGATCTTTCTCGCTGCCGGTGCCCGAGGCGGCGGCGCCATTTACACGGAAAAGGGCAAGTTAATCCACATTGTGCGCAAGGTGTTCGTCCGCGTCTCCACCAAGATGGACTGGTTCGTCTTCAAACTGCATTGACCCAGACTTTCAAGGCTCACGCCATGCAATTCCAGCCTGCCCTTTTTCTCCCGCTTCCCTGCCTTCTGCTCATCGGATGCGGCCTCAAGCAGCCGCCCACCGGCGGCGACATCCTGACTGAATACGGCCGCTCCCAGGTGCCTGGATCCTACAGCGCCAGCCATGCGAATGGAAGCGTGACGCCAGATTGGATCCGCTCCTTCAATGACTCGGAGCTGACCCGTGTCGTGACCGACGCCATCGCCCGCAATCCGGACCTGAAAGCCGCCGCGGAACGGGTGGAGGCGTCACGCGCGGCGGTGCGCATTGCCGCGGCGGCTTTGTATCCCCGGGTGGGCCTCAAGGGCCTCGGCGAGCGCCAGGGCATGGAACTGGACGGGGACCTGGGGCGCAGCATTGATCCGGCGACACTCGGCTCCTTCGGGCTGGATTTGTCCGGTGGCAATGCGGACACGCGCACCGTGGACTCCTCATCCCAGCGCTGGGTCTACGGCCTGGGCATCGGCGCGGCCTGGGAGGCCGACGTTTGGGGGCGCGTGCGCGCCAAAAAAGCCGCCGCGAAGTCGGACAGCCTCGCCATGGAGGCGACCTTTGAGTACGCGCGGCAATCCCTCGCCGCCCAGGTGGCGCGCGCCTACTTCTCCGCGATTGAAGCCTCGCAACAAGCCGCAAACGCGCGCGAAACACTCAAGCTGTACGAGGACTACTTGAAGCTAACCGACGTGCGGAAAAACCAGGGTTTCTCCAGCGACTACGAACTGGCCCAGGTGAGGTCGCGCACGGCAGCCGCGAAAAACACTCTGTACGCTGCTGAGTCAGCGCACGCCAAAGCCGTCCGCGCCATTGAGGTGGTGACCAGCCACTACCCCGCAGGCAAGGCGAAGATCCGCAGCACCTTTCCACGCTCTCCCCGTCCCGTTCCGGCGGGCATGCCCATGGAACTGCTCGAACGCCGTCCTGATCTCATCGCCGCCGAGCGCCACTTCGCCGCCGCTTACCACCGCGTGCATGAGGCGCGCGCCGCCAGGCTGCCCCGATTCGCCATCAGTGCTGTCGGTGGCGCCGCCAGTTCGGAACTGGACGGCGTGGGTGTGCTGAACTCGGTGAACTGGAGCCTTGCCTCCGGCGTCGTGCAGCCCATTTTCTTCGGTGGCGAACTCAAGGCCGCCCAGGACCTGCGCACCGCGGAGCAGCGCGCCGCCGCGGCTGATTATACCGCCGTTGCCTTGCGCGCTTTTGCCGAGGTCGAGGACGCCTTGGATAGCGAGTATCATCTGCGCCGGCGCGAGGGCGCTCTCGAGGAGATGGTTTCGAGCAGCGCAGACTCCATCACCTTCGGCAAAAAACAGCTCGATGAGGGCCACAGCGACATGTTCACCATCCTTCGCCTGGTGGGAGAGAACCTCGCTGCTAAAATCGAGCTCACCTCCATCCGCGCCTCACGCCTGCGTGAGCGCGTGAATCTGCACCTCGCTCTCGGCGGAGGATTCAACAGCTCCGGCAAATGACCGCTGCACGCTGGGACCGCCGCTGATTTCCAAAACAAGCAGTCCACCCTGCCTCATTCAACCACCCACCACACACGAACATGAAGCTGAAGGAAATCATCAAACGGGCCCGCAAGATCTCTGAAAACTACCGGGTGAATGACGGCGGTAAGTTTCGTTTGAAGGACATTGATCCGGCAGACACCGGCCACCTCACCTCGGAAGGCAAGCCCCAGGCGAAGGAGGCCCTTAAAACCGGCATCTCCGCGCTGACCCAGTTGCAGGACATGCTGTACGCGCAGGATCGCTGGGGTGTGCTGCTCATCTTTCAAGCCATGGATGCCGCCGGCAAGGACGGCGCCATCAAACACGTGATGAGCGGTGTCAATCCTCAAGGCTGCCAAGTGGCCTCATTCAAAGCGCCCTCGTCCGAGGATCTCGATCATGACTTTCTCTGGCGCTGCCAGAAGCACCTGCCCGAGAGAGGCCGCATCGGCATCTTCAACCGCAGCTACTATGAGGAGACCCTGGTGGTGCGCGTGCATCCGGAAATGCTCGGCAAGCAAAAGGTGCCGTCGAAGCTGCTGGCCAACGATGTCTGGGACCGCCGCTTCAAGGACATTCGCGCCTACGAGCGCTACCTCACCAACAATGGCGTCATCGTGCGGAAATTCTTTCTTCACGTCTCCCGCGACGAGCAGAAAAAACGCTTCCTGGAGCGCATCGACAACCCGGACAAAAACTGGAAGTTTTCCGCCTCCGACGCCGCCGAACGCAGGCATTGGAAGGACTACATGAAAGCGTATGAGGAGACCATCCGGGAAACCGCGACCAAGGACTGCCCCTGGTATGTGGTGCCCGCAAACAACAAGTGGTTCACCCGCGTGATCGTCGCCGCGGCGGTGATCGATGCACTTGCTTCCGTGGATTTGCACTACCCGGAAGTGGGCGAAGCCAAGCTGAAGGAGCTCGCCGAGACCAAAAAAGAACTGCTGGCCGAAAAGTGACCGCCCGCCCGCCTGGACCGGTCACCCTTGAGTTTCCCTCCGCATGAACGCCGCATCCCGCCCTCCGCTGCTGCCGGGACTGCTCCAGCTTCGGGGATATCAGGCCGGCTGGCTCAGGCAGGATGCTTTTGCCGGACTCACGCTGGCCGCTTACCTTCTTCCCGCGGGCATCGGTGACGCTTCACTGGCAAACCTGCCGCCCGAGGCGGGTCTCTACGCCTGCCTGTTCTCGGGCCTTGTCTTCTGGCTTTTTTGCAGTTCCCAACGCACTGCCATCACCGTGACCTCCGCCATCTCCCTGCTGGTGGGGTCCTCCCTGGGAGCGATGGCAGGCGGCGACGTCACCCGGTTTTCCGCGCTGGCCGCCTGCACTGCGCTCATGGTCGCCGTGCTGGCATTCTTCGGCTGGTTGATCAAGGCAGGCTCATTTGTCCACTTCATCTCCGATCCGGTGATGATCGGGTTCAAGGCCGGGCTCGCGCTTTTTCTTGCCTCGACCCAGTTGCCGAAGCTGTTTGGATTCAAAGGCAGCCATGGCGACTTTTGGGAGCGCGCGGGCCACTTTTTCTCCCACCTCGCGGAGACCAACCAGGCCGCGCTCATGACGGGTTCGCTGGCGCTGGCGGCCATGATTTTGGGAAGGATCTTCCTCAAACACAAGCCAGTGGCGCTTTTCGTCGTGATTGGCGGGATTCTCGGCGCGCGGTTTTTAGACCTGGAGTCACGGGGCGTTAAGATGCTCGGCACCGTTCCCCAGGGATTGCCCATGCCTGGCCTGCCCCACGTCACCTGGCACGAAATCAGCGCGCTGCTGCCACTGGCGATGGCCTGTTTCATGATCGGAGCGGTCGAGACTGCCGCCATCGGGCGGATGTTCTGCGCGAAGCACGGCGGGCGTTTTGATGGCAACCAGGAGTTGCTCGCCCTCGCCGCCTCAAATTTAGCGGTGGGACTGGGGCGCGCGTTTCCAGTGAGCGGCGGCATGTCGCAGTCACTCGTCAACGAAAACGCCGGCGCCAAAACACCGCTCTCGGGGCTTTTTGCGGCGCTGATCATCCTGGTGATCACGCTCTTTTTTTCGGGCCTGCTGCACGATCTCCCCCAGCCGGTGCTAGCGGCCATTGTGCTGTTCGCCGTGGCCGGTCTGTTCAAACTCGAGGCGCTCAAGAGGCTCTGGAAATTTCACCGGGGGGAATTTGTCGTGGCGGCAGCAGCCCTGCTCGGGGTGCTGGGCTCCGGCCTGCTGGTCGGGGTGATGATCGGTGCCGTCATCTCGCTCGTGCAGTTGCTGCGGCGCTCCTCGCACCCCCATGTGGCATTTCTCGGCCGCATCCCCGGCACGCGGCGCTACTCGGACCTCGCCCGCCACAGCGACAACGAGGTCATCCCGGGCATCCTGGTCTGCCGCCCCGAGTCCTCGCTCCTTTACTTCAATATCGATCATGTCCGCGACAGCATCCTCAACAAGGCTCGCAGCATGACGCCCGCGCCAAAACTGGTGCTGCTGGATCTTTCTGCCTCTCCTTATGTGGATTTGCAGGCGGCGCAAACCCTGCTGGCCTTGCACCGGGAAGTGGAGGCCCTCGATAGCGGGTTTCAAATTGTGGACGCCCACTCGACCGTGCGCAAAACACTGCGTCTCGAAGGACTTGAGGAAAAAGTTGGGCCTATCAATCACTACTCTTCGGTGGCCGACGCCATTGAAAGATTTTCTTCCATACCGAACACCTGATCCGTCACAAACCGAACCACCCACCCCAGCAAGCATCATGGCCGCGCTCACCAACAATTACCAAAACTGCGAACTGCTGAACCTGAAGTATGGCTCCCAGGGAAAAGGCCCGTTCTTCGTCCGGCAGGACGGCACACCGCCCGGAAGCATGACTTTTCAAGCCCAGCGCTTCCTGCTAAGGCGGGACGGCATCTGGGTGCTCAACCTCGCGGTTTTCTCGCTTTCAGAGAAGGAAAAGGAGCAGTTTCTCTTCGAGAGCACGGCCGAGGCGCTGCAATTGCTCGCGGAACTGAGAGGCGAGCCCGTGGTGGAAACGGCCATCCCCGCTGATACATCTCTTGAGCAACTGAGCGTGGCGGCGCAATCCACCATCTCGGGCATCTGGGCCCGCATGCAGAACGCCCAGCGCGAATAATCGCGCCAACCGGAACCGCACAGGGCCTCGGCATGGGCCTCTACAATCTGCCGCGCCATCATCCGCGCTCATGGTGGCGGGCAGCTCACGGCGGAAAACAATCCGAACAACGGTGCCACCTTTCACTTCACCTTGAGCAAAACCCTCCGCGCAAATCCGTGAGGAGCGCCCTGCCACGCGCTCCGCTTAGCTGTAACGATGCAGTTGAACCACGAATGAACACGAATAGACACGAAGGACTGAGGAA
>CAZKMS010000156.1:0-12804 GCA_964553805.1 uncultured Verrucomicrobiaceae bacterium | reverse complement strand
TTGGCTCATGCCGAGATATTTAATGGATATTGATCATCTTGTAAGCAATCTCGTGACGACACTATCTAGACCGCGGGAAGTCCTTTCCGCAGCGAGGCGGGCGTGATTTTTTGGCGGCCGCGCCAGGCGTCCCGCAAGAGGAGGAGGGCGGCGAGGGGCAGGGCGCTGAGCCAGAGGAGGCGGGGGCCGGTGCCGGTGAGGCTTTGCCATTGCCGCCGGGGGCTGTGACCGCTGTGGGCGGCGAAGCGGCTGAACTGGGCGGCGGTGCGGAGGAGGCGGAGGGGGGCGCGGAGGAACCAGGCGGCTTCGTTGTTGAGGACCATCTGAAACATGAGGCGATGCCCGGCGGCGTTGCGGCGGGGGTCGGGCCGGCCGTGGACGAGGCTGGGGGCGTCTGTCCAGTAGATGCGGAGGCGGTCGTTGACGTGGCGGGTGCGGTAGTGGCGGGAGACTTGACTCCAGATGTAGGACTCGGGGATGAAGTGGCCGGGGACGTCGAGGGGGTAAGGGAAGCGGCGGAGGACGTCGGCGCGGACGAAGCCCCATTTTTCGCCGCGGACGCGGTGGAGGTAGTCGAGCTCGGCGGCGGTGCAGTCGAGCGGGGAGCGGGGGAAGGGGCTGCCGACGAGGCGGCGGTTTTCATCCTCGCAGAGGGCGGTGACGCCGGCGAAGGCGGGGCGCTGGGCGGGGGGGATGCTGAGCCAGTGGCGGTGGAGGGTGGCGAGGGCTTCGGGGTGGCAGGCGTCGTCGGAGTCGAGCTTGATGATGAACTGGCCGCGGGCTTCGTCGAGACAGGCCTGGTGGGCGTGATGGGCGCCGCGATGGGGGCGGCGGAGGTAACGCAGGAGGAGGCGGTTTTCCTTTTGCCAGGCTTTGACGAGGGCCTCGGTGCCGTCCTCGGAGCCGTCGTCAATGATGAGCCACTCGAAGTCGCGGCAGGTCTGGGCGGCGAGACTGTGATAGGCGCGGTGGAGGGTGTGACGCCGGTTGTAGGTGGGCGTGAAGACGGTGAAGGTGACGTCGGGAGAAGTGGGCATGCGCGCGGGTCAGTAGGCGTTGGCGCGTTTGAAGAAGGTCAAAAACATGATCTGGAGGTCGAGGAGGAAGCTCCAGTTTTCCATGTACCAGAGGTCGTATTTGATGCGCTCGGCGAGGTCGGTGTCGCCGCGCAGGCCGTTGACCTGGGCCCAGCCGGTCATGCCGGGTTTGGCGTGGTGACGGGCGTTGTAGTGGGGGATCTCGTGCTTGAAGTTCTGGATGAGTTCGGGGCGCTCGGGGCGGGGGCCGACGAGGCTCATGTCGCCTTTGAGGACGTTCCAGAACTGGGGCACTTCATCGATGTTCCACTTGCGCATGAAGGCGCCGATGCGGAGGCGGCGGGGATCGTTTTCCTGGCACCAGCGGGCGCCGGTGCCGGCTTCGGCGTTGAGCTTCATGGAGCGGATTTTGAAGATGTCAAAGGGCTGGCCGATGATGCCGGTGCGGCGCTGGCGGTAGAAGATGGGGCCGCGGGATTCGAGCCAGACGAGGAGGCCGAAGAGGGCGATGACGGGGGTGGAGAGGAGGAGGCCGACGAGGGCGCCGAGGATGTCGGTGGCGCGCTTGAGGGCCCAGTTCAGGGGGTTGTCGAGCGGCAGGCGGTCGACGCCGAGGATGGGGGTGCCGGAGATGGTCTCGAGGTGGAGGCCGGAGACGAAGATGCGGAAGCAGGAGGGGATGACTTTGAAGGCGACGAGCTCGCGCTCGCAAAGCGTGGCCAGGTGCATGAGTTGGTCGCGCGGGCCGTAAAAATCCGCGAGCACGACCATGTCCACCTCATGCCGGGCCAGCAGGGGCTCGAGATCGGCGGTGGTGCCGAGGATGGGGGGTTTTTGGCCGCCGGCGTAGTCGTTTTCGCCTGCTTCCTCCGGCATGACCATGCCAACCACGCTCATGGCGGACCAGCGGTCGCGGCTGAGGGTGCGGTGGAGGCGGTCGGCGTCCTCGCTCCAGCCGACGAAGAGCATGCGCTGGCGCAGGGCGCCGAGGCACTTCGGATGACGCAGGAAACGGGTCAGCAGGGCGCGCCAGACTTGCAGCAGGGCGAAGACGCAGACGCCGTTGAGAGCGGTGTAAACGCGGGAGATCGGCGGCTGCAGTTTGAAGGCGAGGGTGAAGGTCAAAAACCCGATGGTCCAAAAGACGATCCCGTGCAGGATGCGGTCCGCCACCCAGCGCGGGCGCAGCAGGGCGCTTTTTTGGTAAACTCCCATCCAGCCGAGCACCATCAGAAGAGAGAGCGAGCCGATCACCATGTGGCCAAAATACTGTCGCATGGAGAGGGCTTCATAGACGCCGAGGTCGCGCACGAAGGTGTGGAAGCGGACGTAGAAGGCGAGTTGCGAGCCGAGCACCGTCAGCACGGCGTCACCAAGCAAGGCGAGCAGCACCCAGCGGAAGCCGGTGCTGGGGGCGGAGGCGCGGGAGGCGACACGGCCGGGGGGCGCGGATTTGCGAGCGACGAGGCTGGCTGCGAGCGCGGCGGCAGAGGGAGGGGCAGCGGGAAGGACCTCCGGAGCGGGCAGAGCGGTGGAAGCAGAGGAATGCGCGGCGGCTTGCATACCTGATAATTATGTCAGTTATAAAACGCATTACAATGGAAATTATAATTTTTATTGTTTTATCTGAAAAACATTCAATAAAGCTTAATCACGGCGTAAATGGCACATTTTCAGCGCATTAACGCGATTTTCCGGTTGGAGCCAGGGGTTGACCGTTGGGGGCTCTCGGCAGTGGTTGGTGTCGTTTGCGGAAAATCTTAGATTTGCGACGCCCTGGGTCGCGGCTTTTGAGGCCTGCCGCCTGTTTGCGCTGGCGTGCAGTTTTCGCTTTCGCTTGCTGGAGACTGCTCTTTGATTCCGCCTGTTTTCATCATGCATCCCGATCACGCCCTGACCCCCGATACCTCCCTCATTCTGCCTTCTTTGCTCGCCGCCGACTGGTCGAAAGTGGGAGACGAAGTGCGGCGGGCGGAGCAGGCGGGAGCGCGCTGGCTGCACCTGGACGTGATGGACGGCGCCTTTGTGGACAACATCTCCTTCGGCCCGCAGATGGTCAAAACGGTGCGCAAGCTGACTGGGATGTATCTCGACACCCACTTGATGATGCACCGCGCGGATCACTTCCTGGATCGCTTTTTGGAGGCAGGCGCTGACAACGTCACGATCCATTTGGAGGCGGGATACGACACCTCAGTGGCGGCGACGCTCAAACGCATCCGTGCCGCCGGACGTCAATGCGGCCTGGCGCTGCGGCCGGAGACGCCGTTTGAGGCGGCGCTGCCGTTTGTGGATCAGATTGACCTGCTGCTGGTGATGACGGTCGTGCCGGGTTTTGGCGGGCAGGCCTTCATGGAAAAAGAAACCATGCCGAAACTGGCGGCGGCGCGCGACTACCGCGCTGCGCATGGCCTGCGCTATCACCTGGAGGTGGATGGCGGTGTTTATGAGGACACGGCAGCTATCGCCAAACGCAACGGCGCCAACCTGTTTGTCTGCGGCACGTCCGCGTTCGGTCCACCCGACATGACAGCGGCGGTGCAGGGCTTGGCAGCCGCCGTGGCGTGAGAATGCTGAATGACGCGACCGAAAATTGAGCTACTGATTGCCGACTTTTTCCCATGAACGCCCTTGTCCTGACTGGCCCCTCCGAATTCGAATTCAACCAGGCCTTCCCTGAGCCTGAACCGGGACCGGGCGAGGTGCTGGTGCGGGTGCATGCCTGTGGCATTTGCGGCAGCGACATCCATGGCATGGACGGCCGCAGCGGCCGCCGGCAAATGCCGATCGTGATGGGTCACGAAGCCGCGGGCGAAATCATCGGCGTCGGCGAAGGTGTGGAGGACTGGCAGCCCGGCCAGCGCGTCACCTTCGACTCCACCGAATACTGCGGCGAGTGCGACGAATGCCAGCGCGGTTATGTCAATCTCTGCGCCAATCGCAAGGTCCTGGGCGTGTCCCCCGGCAGCTACCGCCGTCACGGTTGTTTTGCCGAGCGCATCGCTTTGCCCACCCGCATCCTTTATGCGCTGCCGGACGAGCTTAGTTATGAAAAAGCGGCCTTTGCTGAGCCGGTCAGCATTGCCCTGCACGCGGTGAATCTGGCGGATGGCATTGAGATTGGTGAAGCCTTTGCCGGGCGCGAGGATGACTGTTGCAGCGACGAGGAATGCTCCGGCTGCGATTCACATGAAGCACACGAAACGCACGGCGAAGGCGAGGAAGCCACCGGCGGCACTGCGGTGGTGGTCGGTGCGGGTTTGATTGGACTGCTGGTGGTGCAGGCGCTCAAGGCGCGCGGCTGGGAGCGTGTGATCGCGGTTGACCTCGACGATCGTCGTTTGGAACTGGCGCGCGAACTCGGCGCGGCGGAGACCTTCAATGCCAAGCAGGAAGGCTTGGCGGAGCACCTGCGGGAAATCTGCGGTGGCGATGGCGCGGACGCGAGTTTTGAGGTGGTGGGAGCGGCGGCACCGCTGGACCTCGCCATCCGTTGCGTGCGCAAGGGCGGTCAGGTCATCCTGGTCGGCAATTTGCAGCCGCAGACGCCTTTCCCGCTGCAGGAGGTGGTGACGCGGCAGATCACGTTGAAAGGCTCCTGCTCCTGCGCCGGCGAGTATCCGGAGGCGGTGCGCCGCATCCAAGACGGCAGCATTCGCGTCGAGCCGCTGCTCAGCGCCGTGGCGCCGCTGGCCGAGGGCGAGGGCTGGTTCCAGCGTCTTTACGACAACAAAGAGGGGCTCTTGAAAGTCGTTTTGGTGCCTTGAGCGCGGGTCGGGATTGACTTGCGAAGGCTCGCTTAGTAAGTCTGGCGGCAGTTTTTGCCGCCATGTCCTCACCCATCACCGAAACCGAGGCCGCTGGCGCCTCCTCCCGCATCGATCAACTGCGCCAGGCGCTGCGCTCAGTCCTCTTCGGACAGGAGAGCCTGATCGAAAACGTGCTCACCGGCCTGCTGGCACGCGGGCACCTGCTGCTGGAGGGCCTGCCCGGCCTGGGCAAAACCGAGCTGGTGAAGGGGCTCTCGAAAGCGCTGCAACTCGACGCCAAGCGCGTGCAGTTCACACCCGACCTGCTGCCCGGCGACATCACCGGCAACCCGATGCTGCAGGACACGGAGAGCGGCCGGCGCTTCGTGTTTCAGCCCGGACCGCTGTTTGCCAACCTGGTGCTGGCCGATGAAATCAATCGCGCCTCGCCGAAGACGCAGTCGGCTCTGCTGGAGGCGATGCAGGAGCGCCGGGTCACCGTGATGGGCGAGTCGCACGCGCTGCCGGACCCGTTCTTCGTGCTGGCCACGCAAAACCCGATCGAGCTGGAGGGCACTTACCCGCTGCCGGAGGCGCAGCTCGACCGCTTTCTGTTCAAGCTCGATGTGCGCGCGAATGACGCGGCCACCTTGGAGAAAATCGTGCTGCATCGCGAGATCGGCGTCGAGCCGGAGGTGAACGCCGTGTTCGACCGTGCCGCCTTGAGCGGGTTGCTGGACCACGTGCGCCGTGTGTTCATGCCGGTGCCGGTGGCAAACTTCATCGCCCGCCTGGTGCATGCCACCCAGCCCGGCGAACCGCATGCCGGTGGTGTGCAATATGGAGCCAGTCCGCGTGCGGCGCTGGCGTTGGCGGCGGCGGCCAAGGCGCGCGCTTTGATGGCCGGCCGCCTCAACGCTGCTTATGAGGACGTGCGCGAAGTCGCCGCGCCGGTGCTGCGGCATCGTTTGCTGCTGGACTACCGCGCGCGCCTTGAAGGCATGACAGCGGACTTGGTGGTTGCGCGTTTGCTGGAGCAGGTGCCGGCCCAGGACGCCCCGTTGCCCACCAGTTTGAAGGCGGCGAAAATCTAACTTGTCGTGCTGATGCGCTTTTGGCTTTTGCTTTTCATCGGACTCTTCGGCGTGGCTTCGCTGCGCGCCGCGGGTGGCTTTTCCCATCGCGTGGTCATGGACCCCGAGTCACGCGACAGCATTGAGGTGAGTTCGTTTGTGGACAACACACCCGGCGCTGGTTTCATGCCGCTGAAGGTGGTGATCGACAATCGCTCCACCAGTGATCGCGTCTGGGCGCTGCGACCGATGATGTCGATGAACGACTGGGTGCATGGCGAGTGGAATTTCCCCGTGAAAGCGGGCCAGCGCTCCGAGTTTGAGATCTACGTGCCCTTGAAGGTCTCCAACTTCGATTACCGCTGGGGTCTGCAGTTCATGTGGTCGGGACCCGGGGTGGAAAGCAACATGATGCAACTGCCGCAAACGGGCAGCAGCTCCAACGCGGGCAAACATTCGTTCATCGGCTTGAGCGACTCCCTGCACACGCAGCATTGGGGAACCTTGCAATCGGCTTTGGCGGATTTGAACGGCGCCGCGCTGGACTTGACGCAGGCGCCCGCGGACTGGCGGGCCTGGCTGGCGCTCGATCAGATCTGGATGACAGTCGGCGAATGGAAAACCCTGCCGCGCGACCGCAAGCAGGCGCTGCTGGAAGCGGTCGCCTTGCGCAACGAGCTGGTCCTGGTCTGCGCGGACAAGCCGGAGGCGGACGAGATGCGGAACTCGTTCAATCGCGGCGAGAGTGCTCAAACGGATTGGCCTTTGGGCGCGGGCAGGGTGCGTCTGCAACTGTCCGGAGGCGACCGCGCTGCGACGGTTCAAAAGGGCCCGCAACGCGGGAACACCCTGCAGAGTTACCGCTTGTCCTCGCAACTCGCGAAGCAGGTGCCCGAGATCGAAACGGCGGGGCCGCTGGTGCTGCTCTTCATCGTGCTTTTTGGCATTGTCGCCGGACCGGTGAATCTCTTTGTGCTGGCGCCGGCGGGACGGCGGCATCGTCTGTTCATCACCACGCCGCTCATCTCGCTGGCCGGCGCGGTCGTGCTGGCGGCGGCCATTTTCATTCAAGACGGCACCGGCGGCAGCGGCGTGCGGCTGGTGCATGCGCAGGTCCTGCCGGACTCGAAGCGTCTCCTGATCACGCAGGAGCAGGCGGCGCGCACGGGTTTGCTGGTGGGCACCTCGTTCCGCACCGCCGATCCGGTTTGGCTGCAGCCGCTCGCAGACACGGCCATGCATGCTTACCGGCAGGTGCGCAACCAATACAGCCTGGCTGCTGATGGCTCCTTCACGGGCGACTGGTTTCGCAGCCGCAGCCGCCAGCATCACGTGCTGCAAAGCGTCCGCCCCAGCCGCGCCGCCATCGAGTTCACCGCGGGCGAGGCACCCAGCGTGGTCTCCACCTTTGAAACCGAGCTGACCCGGCTTTTCGTGTATGACGCCGAAGGCAAAGCCTGGAGCGCGGAAAACGTGCGCTCGGGCGAGCGTGTCCCGCTCAAGCCCGCGGACAAGGACGCGCCGCAGCAGTTCTGGAATGAGCAGGGCAGCCAGCATGATTTGCAAGGCCTGCTTGGCGACTCGAGAGCGCGCAGCCACTCGCGCACCGCCAGTTTTTACGCCGAAGCCGCCGACCCGGCTTCAATGGCCATCGACACGCTGCCCTCGATCCGCTGGCAGACGCCCGTCGTGCTGGTCTCGGGGCCACTCACGCTCAAACCTTAGACGGCGGCAGTTTCAAAACAATCCTGTTCCGCCCCTCCTAATCCCGTCCATCCTGTCAAAAATGTCCGCCGCCGAGCCCCTCGTCCAAGTCCGCGACCTCGACCGCAAGTTTGCCCAGGTGCATGCGGTCAAAGGCATCTCGTTTGACATCATGCCCGGCCAGGTCGTCGGTTTCATCGGCGCCAACGGCGCGGGCAAAACCACCACCATGCGCATGATGGCGACGCTGGAGCGCCCCAGCTCCGGCAGCATCCGCATCGCAGGGCATCAGGTGCATCGCGAGCCGCAGGCCGTGCGCCAGGTCATCGGCTGGATGCCGGACAACTATGGCACCTACGCCAACATGAACGTCTTCGAGTATCTCGACTTCTTTGCCCGCGCCTACGGCCTGCGCTCAGCGGCCCGGCGCGGCCGCGTGGAGGAGATTCTCGAATTCGCCGACCTCGCGCCGCTGGCGGATCGTGCGGTGAACAAGCTGAGCAAGGGCATGGGCCAGCGCCTCTGCTTTGGCCGCATGCTGCTGCCCGACCCGCAGTTTCTGATCCTGGACGAACCCGCCGCCGGGCTCGATCCGAAGGCCCGCATCGAGTTCAAGAATCTCGTCGCCATCCTCGCCAAGCAGGGCAAGACCCTCTTCATCAGCAGCCACATCCTCTCCGAACTCGGCGAGATGTGCGACACCCTGCTGTTCATCGACGCCGGCCGCATCGTCTATCATGGCGCCTCCGAGCAGCTCCGCCGCGGCCAGCATCACGAGCAATCCGCCGGCCTCCACGTCGTCGATGTCAACGTCGTTGGCGGGATCGACTCGCTGACCGAGTGGGTTTCCATGCGGCCGAACATGAAGATCCTCGACCGCCGCCGCGATGGCGCGCGCCTGGAGATCAGCGCCGAAGACGACAACGCGTTGTCGGGGGTCTTGAAGCAAATGATCACCGACGGCCTGCCGGTCGTCGAGTTCCACCGCGTCGAGCGCAAGCTGGAGGACGCTTTCGTGGACATGGTGCGCACGCTGCAGTCCCCACCGCCCCTGCCGGGCGCGCCGCCGCTTTCGTAGCGGGCTCTGGCGGAGGTTCACTCCTACTCCTACTCATCCTCCTACTCAGATGCTGAGTGAATAATGAAAGCCGGGCATGAGTAGGGGTAAGAGCGTCTGAGAACAAAAAACAACGCCGCGCGGTGAGGCGCGGCGTTGCAAAGGGACGTCTTGGTTTTTCGCAGCCGGGATCAGCGACCCCGGTCACAAAGCTCAGCCTGGCAGCCAGCCGTCGCGGTAAGCAGGGCGGGCGACATACTGGTTCGCGGCTTCGGCATTCGTGACCTTCATGCCGGCCTTGTCCCAGGAGATGGTCTGCTGGGAGCGGATGGCCAGGTTGCCGAGCAGCACGAACTCCGTCAGCGGGCAGGAGTAGTCGAAGTTCGAGCTCGGGGCGCCGCCGTTGACGATGTGGTGCGCCCACTCGCCTTGCGGATTGTTCGGCATCACGCTGCGGGTTTCCGTCTGCTTGATCTTGCCGGCCTTCATGTCGAGGCGCACCTGGGTGTAGCGCTCCTCGTTGTAGATGACCGGGCTGCCGCAGTAGGCCTCGCCTTCGAAGACGGTGCCTTCGGTGCCGATGAACATCATGCCGCTGCTAGCCTTGTCGAAGGCCTTCTTCGCCAGATCGCTCGTCATGTGCGGGG
The DNA here is from genome assembly GCA_964553805.1 of uncultured Verrucomicrobiaceae bacterium. Taxonomy (GTDB): domain Bacteria; phylum Verrucomicrobiota; class Verrucomicrobiia; order Verrucomicrobiales; family Verrucomicrobiaceae; genus JAGRPD01. The sequence goes on along the minus strand of CAZKMS010000156.1, from coordinate 3,537 downwards.
AGATTTCCGGCTTGTTCGGCTCGCCGTCCTTCATGCCGTCGTGCCAGCTCACCTGCAACGCCTTGTGATTGCCGGCGGGCATGTGATAGACCAGCTTGCTCCACATCGGCGCGCAGGTGTCGGAGATGATGCCGCTCGCGGCGTCGATCTTTTCCGGGATGAGCTGGCCGAGGATGGAGAAGGTGGCGTCCATGATGTGGCAGCCCATGTCGCCCAGCGCGCCGGAGCCAAACTGCCACCAGCCGCGCCAGTTGAACGGATGCGGGCTGTTGCCGCGCTTGCCGGAGACGCCATCGGGGATCTCAAACTCGAAGTAAGGCTCCTCCTTCTCGGTGGAAAGCCAGAGGTCCCAGTTCAGATTCGCCGGGCACTCCACGGCGATCTTTTTGAGGTCGCCCTGCGGCCAGATCGGGCGGTTCGTCCACAGACGGATTTCCTGCAGCTCGCCGATCGCCCCCTGCTCGATCCACTCCTTGGCGATACGCTGGCCGTCCATGGTGCGGCCCTGGTTGCCCATCTGGGTCACGACGCCCGCGTCCTTGCCCGCCTTGTGCAGGTTGCGCACCTCCTCGATGTAATTGCACAGCGGCTTCTGCACGCAGACGTGCTTGCCGTGCTTGATCGCCCACATCGCCGCCGTGTAGTGCGTGTGGTCCGGCGTCGAGATGATGACGCCGTCGATCTCGTTCGCCATCTCGTCGAACATCTTGCGGAAGTCCTGGTAGAGCTTCGGCGCCTTCGGCGCGTTGCCGCCGGCTTCGAGGTGGTTTTTCTCGTTTTTCTTCGCCGCCTCATCGAGACGATTCTGGTCCACGTCCACCAGCGCGACGATGTTGTGCGCCAGCGTCACCGCCTGGGTGTCGGCCTGGCCTTTGCCGTTGGCGCCGATGACGGCGAGGTTGAGGCGCTTGCCCGCCGCGTTCTGGCCGCGCAGCAGGAGATTGGGAGCCGTGAAAAGACCAGCGGCAAGAGCGGTGGAGCGGCCGAGGAAACGGCGGCGGGAGAGATCGGAGCGGACCATGGTGATGATGTTTGGGGTGGGTTCGTGGGGGTTGGACTGACGCGGCAAGCGACTGCGCGGACGCGGGGTAACGCACCACGGCTGGCGTCTGTTGCAGCGAAAAGCTAGACAGGCAGGCGCGCGGAGTCGAGCGGAAAAGCCGCGGCTGCCCTCAAAACACCCGCCCCCGCCTCAGCGCTCCCGGGCCAGGTCGCGCAGGATCGTGCGCGCCAGCGTCTCCCCCTGTGGCACCCTCAGCTCGTCCCGCAGGGAGCCCGGCATTGTCTCCACCTCAGACCTTTTGCGCGATGAGAAACAAATGCTTCTCGGGCCATTGATCATACTCCAGATGGCGGCAGACGCATCCGGCCGCCGCAATCGCCTCCAAGGTCTGCGGAATGCCCGGGATGCTGTAGTAAACCGGCGGGCCCATGGCCGCATCACGCTTTTCTTCCGGGCCGTCCAGTCCGGCGGTCGTCCAGATGAAAACGCCACCCGGTGTCAAAGCCCCGCAGAGCTTGCGCAGGACCCGCATGCTGTGCTCCAGCGGCACATGCCAGATGCTATCCCAGGCCGTGATGAAATCGTATGGCCGGACCGGCTGCCACGCACACACATCGGCCTGGTAAAAGGTCACCTCAGGGTTCCGCTCGCGCGCCAGCGCGATCATCCGTGCGGAGACATCGAGCCCCTCCACCTGATAGCCGCGACTTTGCAGCAAGCGAATCAAGCGGCCACTGCATCCCGACCCCACATCGAGAGCCACCCCGCCGTCGGGTCGAAACTGCAGCGCCTGTTCATGCTGGCGAATCCCATTGGGCTCCAGAAATGGCTCCAGCCATCGCTCCGCAATACGGTCGTAACTTTCAGCAGTCTCGGAGGGTTGCATCATTTCGAAGGCCTGACAGGAGAGGTATGATGCCAGTCATCTTTGACGCCTCAGAGTAAAGGTTTATCATCAGGGTTCAATCACCGACTCGGAGCGGGTGGCGGGTTGTCCAGCCGCGCCTTGTTCGCTTGGTTTGTTATTCAGAACGCTTGTCATCGGTTGTCTTCGATGGACTCAACATAACGCTTCGCATCTTGGCGATTCAATTCATATTTGTCATAAGAGAAGCCGCTTCTGGTGTGGGACCTGCGGATGGCTGAGTTAAACTCAGTCAGTCGTGGAGACCCGATTCGCTGTTGATCGTATCGGGAAGGACTACGTCATTCCAGTGTGTTGCAAGAATGCTCTCGAAATCTGAGAGTGCTTTGATTGGTCCTGCCAAAAATGGCTTGTTGTCGCCAGCGAGGGAGATTACCTCACCGAATTTACAACTTGCTGGATTGGCGCATACTGCGTAGAGCGGTGCTTCGATCAATACGTCGATAAAGGCGAGATAGTCGCTAAGGGTTGGGCTGGTCTCGTATCCACTCAAACATTCGATGTCCGGATTGGTCCCAGCCCTGCTCTCAATCGTCGTTAACTCTTCAAAGGGCCAAATCTTCCAGCCCAACTCTGTAAATTTTCTTGTTCCGCCAGCTGCTAAGTAGAAGCTGCGTAGTTCTGAAGGGATCTTGAGCCGACGTTGAGCCTCGAACTGCAAAATTTGCTCTTCCGGCACTGGGGGCAAAAGTTCTGCTCCGTGAGTTCTGGCGAAGTCGATTAGTTTCATTTCTTCAACGCCAAGCTCAGCTACCCCGATCAGGCGTCCAAGCTCTGGTGTGGTGTGGATAGAAAGGAAAGGCGGTCGTGAGAAAGTAGCGCGTTGCGGCTAGGGGTTAGCTGCAGCGTCTTGTTGGGCCTATCTTCCGTAATGATATCGCATCTGAGCAATCTCAATAGTGTCGCCATCGACTCGATAGACGATACGATGTTCTTGTGTAATTCTACGTGCCCAGAATCCCGAAAAAGCGTGTTTTAGTGGCTCTGGCTTGCCTATACCTTGATAAGGATTTCGTGAAATATCTCTTATCAACTCATTGACTTTCTTGAGGATTTGTTTGTCGGTCTGTTGCCATTCGAGATATTCTTCCCAAGCTTTGGAGGAGAAAAGAATTTTCACACGTCCTTGATATCCGAAAGGCTTTTCTGAATACCTTTGCCTTTGTTGAGTTCCGCGATGGATTCCATCAATCTGCGAGCATTGGCTGGTGAACGCAGAAGGTAAGCAGTCTCTTGAAGAGATTCATAATCCTCAAGAGACATCATCACGACAGCTTGATCTCTGTTGCGTGTGATGATAACAGGGTCATGGTCAACACAGACGCGATCCATTGTAGCAGCCAATGTCTCTCGTGCGGCAGTATAGGTGATGGCGGTCATATGGACGCTATAATGTCCAGTAAATGGGTATCGTCAAGGGATATTTATGGCCCAACGTCTAAGCTGTGCCGACCGCCGGGGCGGGGGTGAGCGTGGAGACGAGATGGCGGGTTGGGGTTACGGAAAGCATGGACGACACAGCAGCCCCGGAGGTTGGCACCAGCGCCTTGTTCGGCCTCTTGAATTCATAAAGTAAGTGCACCGGATAATCCTTGCAAGCGCGAGGGTT
>CAZKMS010000155.1:9564-13049 GCA_964553805.1 uncultured Verrucomicrobiaceae bacterium | reverse complement strand
TGGTGGTGAGGCGGTGGTGGTCGATGCCGAGCAGGGCGAGCATGGTGGCGTGCAGGTCGTGCACGCCGACGACGTCTTCGACGGCGCGGTATCCGAGTTCATCGGTGGCGCCCCAGGTGATGCCGGGTTTGATGCCGCCGCCGGCCATGAAGACGCTGAAGGAAAGAATGTGGTGGTCGCGCCCGCTGCCCTGCCCCATCGGGGTGCGGCCAAACTCGCCGCCCCAGAGCACGAGGGTGTCCTCCAGCAGGCCGCGCTGGTGCAGGTCTTCCAGCAAAGCGGCGGTGGGCTGGTCCACGCTGGCGGCGCCGTCCTTCATGCCTTCCTCGATCTGCCCGTGGTGATCCCAGGCGCGGTGGTAAAGCTGGATCATGCGCACCCCACGCTCGGCGAGGCGGCGGGCGAGCAGGCAGTTGGAAGCGAAAGAACCGTCGCCCGGTTGCTTGACGCCGTAAAGGTCGAGCGTGGCCTGCGTTTCACCGCTGAAGTCGGTTAGCTCAGGCACGCTGGTCTGCATTTTGAAGGCCATCTCATACTGCGCGATGCGGGTGGCGATCTCGGGGTCATTGTACTCATCCTGGAGCCGGCCGTTGAGACGCTGGATTTCCTCAATGACCTGGCGCTGGGTGCTTTGACAGACGCCCTCGGGATTGCCGATGTAGTGAACGGCGTCACCTTTCGATTGGAACTGGATCCCCTGAAAGCGGCTGGGCAGCACGCCGCTGCTCCACTGCCGCGCCGAAATGGGCTGCAGCCCGTATTTGCCGGCGGAGGTGAGCACGATGAAGCCCGGCAAATCCTGCGACTCGGCGCCGAGGCCATAGAGCAGCCACGAGCCCATGCTGGGACGGCCCTTGATGATGGAGCCGGTGTTCATGAAGGCGTGCGCGGTGTCGTGGTTGATCTGCTCGGTCTGCATCGAGCGGATGACACAAAGGCGGTCGGCCTGCTTGGCGATGTGCGGGAAGAGATCGCTGATCTCGATGCCCGACTGGCCGTGCTTTTGAAAGTTGGTGAACGAGCCCCGCGCTTTCAGTTCAGAACCCTGAAGCTGGGCGAGTTGCTGTCCTTTGGTGAAGGACTCCGGAAAGGCTTGCTCGTGCAGCTCCTTCAGCTTCGGTTTCCAATCGAAGGTTTCGAACTGCGACGGTCCGCCGGCCATGCAGAGGAAGATCACGCGTTTGGCTTTGACCGGGAAGTGCGGCTGCTTGAGCGCGCCGTTCCAATGGTCCGGCTTGGGCAGGCTGGAGCCAGCACCGAGGGTGTTTCCCTGCAACATTGCCAACGCGATGGAACCAAGTCCATAGCTGCTCTGCTGGAGAAAGCTGCGACGGTTGATGCTAAGAGGATCAAAGGGTTTCATGGCGCAATTCAATAGCGGGTGACGGCTTCCTGCGTGTTCAGCAAAACGCGAGCGAGCTGGGTCCAGGCGGCGTGCTCGACGGGGTCGAGCGCCGCCTTGGGCGCGAGGCCGGTGTGAGTGAGTTTGAGAGCGTCTTCCTGGTGAGCGGCGAAATACTCGCGCTGAGTTTCAAGGAACCGGTTCAGCGATTTCATTTCCGTTGTTTTGGGCGCACGGTTGACGGTCAACTCAAAGGCGAGTTCGAGCCGTTCGCGATTGTCGGCGGCGGCGCGCAGCAAACGCTCGGCAAAGACACGGGCGGCTTCGACGAAGGCGGGGTCGTTCAGCAGGGTGAGGGCTTGCTGCGGGGTGTTGCTGACGTTGCGGGCCGCGGCGCATTCGTCGCGGGCGGGAGCATCGAAGTTGGCCATCATGGGGTGCAGGAAGGTGCGCTGCCAGTGGGTGTAAACACCGCGCCGCCACTGGCGGTCATCGGCGTCAGCGACATACTCGCGATTCGGGAACTGCAGCGCTTCGTAATAAGCAGCGGGCTGGTAGGGTTTGACGCTGGGACCGCCGATGTCCTCCAGATTGAGCAGGCCGGCGATAGCGAGGGCGTTGTCGCGCACGAACTCGGCTTCAAGCCGGCGCGGGTTTTGCGAGGCGAGCAGGCGATTGGCGGGGTCGATGGCCAGCGCCTTTTCCTGGAAGCGGCTGCTTTGGCGGTAGGTCTGGCTGGTGACGATGAGGCGGATCATGTGTTTCAGGTCCCAGCCGGAGTCGCGGAACTCCGAGGCAAGCCAGTCCAGCAACTCGGGATGGGAAGGCAGCTCGCCCTGGGAGCCCAGGTCATCGATCACCGCACTGAGCCCCGCGCCGAAGAACAAGGCCCACAAACGGTTCATGACGGCGCGTGAGGTGATTGGGTTCTCGTTGGAAACAATCCAGTTAGCGAGGTCGAGCCTGGTGAGGCGGTTCGAATCGCTGCTCTCCATACGGGCGGGCAAGAACGAGGGGGTGGAAGGCAGCACCACCGGCCCCGTTTCGTCCTGCCAGTTGCCGCGCGGCAAAACGCGAACGGTCAGCGGATCGGCCACGGCCTCGGTGACCAGGGTCCAGGTTTTGCCGCCAGACCAGGCGCGCGCCTCGGCGGCAAGTTGATGCGCTTGATCGTAGGCCGGGCGGTCGTGTGCGGTGCTCAGGAGGAACAAGCTAGAAGCCAGGGCGATTTGATCGGCGCTGCGTTTGTCCGATGTCACGCTCAGCGCGGCGAGGTCAGCGGCTGCGGCCGCACTGGATGGATCGGTGGCACCAAAGGGCGACACGGCGAGGCGCAGAGGCAGCGTGTTGTCGCCGCCAAAGCTAGCAATCAGTTTGTCACCTTTTTGCAGCGTCACCGGCTGCTCAAGCAACCAGACCGCCTGCAGCGTGCCGGAAGCGGGCAGCGTTTTGGGCAATCGCCATTCGCTGCCCAAGCCGGGAATTTCAGCGCCGCTGCGGTAGCTGGGACGTTTGGCGGTGGCTTCGCCAGTCCGCAGTCCGAGAACCCGCGCCTTGCCTTTGGCTGGTTGCAGTTTGAGGCTGAGCGCGAGCGTTTTGCCCAGGCGGTCGTTGAGTTGGTCGAAAGTGATTTGATCGAGAGCGACTTCGACACGCAGGGCTGCGATGCCAGGAATCTTCGAAGGCTCGGAAGTCACCTCCAGGGTTTCGCCCTTGCCCAAAGCCTGACCACTGGCAAAAGCACCGGCGTGCTGGAAGGACTTGCGGCCTTTGACGGCCTTGCCGCTTTTCACCACCGCCACCGTGCCGGGTGTCAATGGCTGCCAGCCGTTCGGGTGCTCGCCAAGAAACGCAGAAACCGCCTTCTCCCAAATCGACTGCGCGGCCGCGGCGCCTGGGTCTTTGGCCAGCTTGGCGAGCGCGGAAGACAGATGCTGGTCGAGCACCCGCCGCGCCTGTTCGTGCCGCTTTTTCAACCACGGGCTTTCCACTTCGATTTCGGGGGGAAACGGATATTCGTTGTTGAAGCCCTCCAGTTCCGGCACCGGTGTGTAGCGATAGCTCGAATAGACGCCCCACTGCTTCACATCCGCAAAAAAGGCCTGCAGCTCGTAGAAGTCGCGGGTCTTGATCGGGTCGAACT
>CAZKMS010000155.1:0-9554 GCA_964553805.1 uncultured Verrucomicrobiaceae bacterium | reverse complement strand
CCGAACCAGGCGGCGGCGACGGAGCGCACGCGCTCGGCGCCGTATTTGGCCAGGTATTCCTTCGACTGCGCGCCGCCCTCACGCGTCATCATGTTGAGGCGGTTGTAACCGGTGGCGACCAGTTGCTCGGTGGTCGGGTTCGGCAGCAAATCACCGGCGAGCTGCTCGCGGGTGAAATCGTCAAAACGCTTGTTGGCGTTGAAGGCGTTGATGACGTAGTCGCGATACGGAAAAATGCGCTGGTTCTGGTCGCCATGAAATCCGACGGTGTCGGCGTAGCGCGCGATGTCGAGCCACCACACCGCCAGGCGCTCGCCGAAATGCAGACTGGTGAGCAGGGTGTCCACCTGCTGGAGGTGATCGCCTTCCAAGGGGTGCGCGGCGGGCGGCAGGCCGGTGAGGTCCAGGGACAGGCGGCGTTGCAGGACTTGCCGCGGCGCCTCGGGCGAAGGCGACAAGCCTTTCTCCGCGAGCTTGGCCTGAATGAAGGCATCGATGGGATTGCCGTTGTCTTTGGGGAGCGCGGGCTTAGTCAGCGGGGCATAGGCCCAGTGCGGCTCGTAAACGGCGCCCTCGGCCACCCAGCGCCGGAAAAGCTCCTTCTGCTCCGGCGTCAGCGGCTTGTGCGCCTTGTCCGGCGGCATGGGATCGCCCTCGTCAAAGATGCGGGCGATGATCTCGCTCTTCGCCGGATCACCGGGTACGATGCCGATGATGCCATCCTCGGTGGGTTTGACGGCGTCCTCGCGGACATCCAGGCGCAGGCCGGCCTCGCGCGTCTTCGGGTCGAAGCCGTGGCAATGAAAGCAGGTGTCCGACATGATGGGCCGGATGTCGCGGTTGAACGAGACCGGGGGCGCGGCGAGGAGCGCCCCGGCCTGGCAGAGGAGAATGGCGGATAGCGTGCGAGTCATTTCGTACCCTGATGTAACGAATGAATCGGGCGCATTTCACAACCGGATTGCTGGAGAATCCGCCCAGCCTTGACCAAGCCGCGCCCATCCCGTAGCCTGCGCGCATGAGTTCCCCCCGGGCGGCGACGCTGACCATGGCCGTTTTTTGCGACTACGAGAACCTGGCGATCGGCGTGCGCAAAGCCAAGTATCCCAAATTCGACATCCACCGGATCATCGAGCGCCTGCTGCTGAAGGGCAGCATCGTGGTCAAAAAAGCCTACTGCGATTGGAGCCGCTACAAGGACGACAAACGCGACATGCATGAAGCCGCGTTTGATTTGATCGAGATCCCGCAGCGCGCCCTCTCCGGCAAAAACTCCGCCGATATCCGCATGGTGGTGGATGCCCTGGATCTCTGCTACACCCGCACGCACATCGACTGCTTTGTCATCATCAGCGGCGACTCCGACTTCTCACCGCTGGTCAGCAAGCTGCGGGAGAACAACCGCATGGTGATTGGCGTCGGTGTGAAAGTGTCCACCTCCAACCTCTTCATCAACAACTGCGACGAGTTCATCTTCTACGATGACCTGGTGCGCGAGAAGGCAGGCACCAAAGTTCGTGCCGCGGCCAAGGAGCAGAACACACGCTCGGCGAAGCCAAAGGCTCCGGCGGCGGAGACGGAGTCAAAATCCGCCGGCGACCCCGAGGAGGCCATCGCCCTGGTGACAGACACGCTGGACGCGCTCGTCGCCCTGCGCGGGGACACCGACACGATCTGGGGCAGCATGATCAAGGAGACGATCAAGCGCCAGAAACCGCAGTTCAACGAGCGCTTTCACGGATTCAAAACCTTTGGCGCCCTGCTTGAGGCAGCGGCCGCGCGCGGCCTCATCGGCATCAAGCGGGACGAAAAGTCCGGCAACTACCAGGTGTCAGCAGTGGAGGACAGTTGAGGCCTTGCGCGATGCGCATGCGTTACTTAGAGCGTGGCATTGACTTTGTCTGCGTAAAGTTTGGTGCATGCGGGCGCCGGCAGCCAGCCAGTGCAAGCCAGTCTGGCGGAGAACTGCTGGTGTTGGGCGGCTTATGGCGTTATGACCAGCCATGAAACCAAAGCTCAAACTCGAACAAGGCCAGATCTGGAGGCAGGGGGACGCCTATTTTCGCATCGTCAAATGGACCCGCCAGAGCATCGACTACAAGGCGCTGAAAAATCCTGCCAGCAAGGAGGGGACCTTGCATGCGGTCAGCAAAAAGGAATTCTGCCGCCTGATCAAAGGCGCGACGCTGCTCACGCCGGAGCGCTTGGCGGCGATTCAGGCGGAGCATGCGGAGGCCGCTGTGACCGATCCGGCCGAGCCGCTGGTTGACCTCGAGGCGCCGCCAGCCGATTCGGCGGACGAGGTCTGAGCTTGCGGTCAGTGGCGTGACGCGAGCCGCGGCTCGCCCCTACCCTTTCTGAAAGCACCAGGAGCGGTAGGTCAGTTCGCCGCTTTTGAGGGCGTCATAAACCCGCGAGCCTGGAACACCGGCGAAGTCGCGGCCGAGGGGCTGCAAGAGGGCGGGCAGGCATCGCTTCACGAGGGCGAGACTGCGCGCGGCGTTGCAGTCCATGCCGCGCAGCACTGGCTGGCTGATGTCGCGGGTCTGGACCATCTCCAGGGGCGCGTGGTTGATGGCGGTCTGCCACTCGGCCCATTGGTCGCGAAAACGGAAGTCGGCATAAAGAAAGCAGCCGCGGGGTTTCAGCACGCGGGCCACCTCGGCGAGGAAGGCCGGGAAATCCGGGTAACAATGCGAGGCCTCGACGTTGATGACTGCGTCGAAGGAGCGGTCGGCGAACGGGAGGTGCTGGGCATTGCCTTGAATGAATTTCAGGTTGGGGACGGCCTGGTGATGCTGCTGGCAGAAGCGGATGCCGCTGGGATTCAGGTCGAGGCCGGTCAGGCTGAGGGGGCGCAGGCTGCGGGCGATCCAGGAGGCGCCGCCGCCGTGGCCGCAACTGGCTTCGAGCACGTCTTTCCCCGTCAGGTCGATCTGGGACGCGACATGATGATAGAGCTGGATGCAGGCGCGGTTGGCTTCATCCTCCGGCAGCAGAGGCAGATCGACCGGCGGGTCGGTCTGGTAGGCGTAATTCAGAAAGAGCACCTGATCGTGGCGCAAGCGGTGGGTGAGGAAAGGATACCAGCGCTGCCAAATCAGCTTGCGGATGCGGCCGATGGCAAAAAGGCGTTCGAGAAGGGACATGGGCGGATTTAGGCTACGTCCGCGGCGCGAAGCGCAGAGCGTAAAGATCGGCGTCTTGAAGATGGAAACGCAGGCGGATGGTTTGGCCGTTTAGGCTGGCCGGGGTTTTTTCTTTCCAGCGAACGGTGCCCTCGATTTCGTCGCCGATCATCGGGACGCACTCTTCGCGGGAGAAACCGGGGATGACTTGGCCGCGGACGTCCAGCACTTCCACACATGCCTGCCCGGCGGCGGAGGTGGAATAATTCAGGGCGAGATCACCGCCCGGACAGCGGATGGGTTTGGTGGTCATGACGCCGCCGCCGTAGGAAGCGTGGATGGATCCCAGGCCGTCCAGGCGGAGCGAGTAACGTTGAATGTGGACATCCTGATGTCCATAGGCTCTCACGACGTAAAGGCTCATTTCGTTTTCACCAGCCGGCACGATGCCCAGCGCGGGGTAGTTGGTGCGCGTGCCCCAATTTTCCAGGCCGATGCCCGGCCGCACCCAGCCTTCCATGAAGGTCCGCTCGTAGTGATGACCGCCGCGTGTCGTCATCAGCACCGCGTCGCTGCAATCCCGGAAGTTGCCTTTGACAAACTCTTTGGCGCGTTCCTCAGAGACCGCCTGCCGTCCCTGCATGAAGCGCGCGGCGGTGGCGATATAAAGATGCGGCGCGCGAAAATAAGGTTGCGTCTGATTGATATACATCTGCTCGAACGCAACCGGCTCCCCGAACCTCCGGAACTCCATGAGCCGCCCCTCGCTCCAATGGATGAAATCATCACTGACGGCGCGGGAGATTTGCCGCAGGCCGGTGCGGCCATTGGATTTGGTGCGGTAGTAGCACACGTACTTCTTTTCCGTCTCCGACCAAAACGCGACGTTTTGGGAGTCGAACGCCCCCTCAGTCATCACCGGCTCGCGGCGCAGCAGGTTCCAATGAATGCCGTCCGGCGAGGCGAACGCCACCAATTCCCAATCCTTGTCATCCGCGGTGCGGCGCAGGCCCAGCGCTTTGTAGCGCGCGCCGGGGACAGCGTCAGGATTGGCGTCGAGGAACGGACTGAACGAATGGCCGCCGTCGCGCCCTTTGAGGATGATATTGTTTTCTTTCGAGCCTTTGAACTCATGGAGGCCCAGGCTGGGCCGCGTCCAAGTGATGCCGTCCGGCGATTCCGCATAGCAGTAAGCGCCGTCCGTCATGGAGCCGCTGCCCCGGTAATAAAGGCGGTAAATGCCGCCGTCTTGGATGACGCTGGCATAACCGGTGTAAGGAGTCTCCCAGGCTTTCTCCCGCGTCCACACCGTGCCGCGATCCACCGGCGCATGCAGCCGCCATTGCGTGCCCTCCATGAGTTCCACGAGATGATCATCCACGAACAACTCCAGCCGGTTTCCGATTTCAACCGGCTCCGCGCCCGCCACCGGACTCGAAACGAGGAGGCACGTCGCGAGCGGAACGGACAGAAGGCGCAGCGCCGTCACCTGGAACGGGTTTTCGCGGGGTTCACCAAATCGTGGAGAAGTTCGCTTGTTCATGCGCAAAGGTACGCGGCGGCCATGTCTCTTTCCTGGTCTTTTATCCTCTGTGCTGTCACGAGAGCGGCGTCTTGCAAGCGCCCCCCCCCGGACTTGGCAAGTCCCGCTCCTTGTCCTTGCCTTCTGCCGTGCATACCTCAATAAATCCTGTCATCCTGTTAATCCTGTCAAAAGTTGCCCGCCATGTCCCAGCGCCTTCCCATCACCAAAACCCCGAAATGCTACGTCGGCGGAGCTTTCATCCGCAGCGAAAGCGGGCGTGTCACCGAACTCAACGACGCCAAAGGTGCGTTTTTTGCCAACATCCCGCAATGCTCGCGCAAAGACCTGCGCAATGCCGTCGAGGCGGCGGCAAAAGCGGGACCGGGCTGGGCGAAGCGGTCCGCTTTCAATCGCGGGCAGATCCTCTATCGGCTGGCGGAGATGATGGAAGCGCGTGGCAACGAACTCTGGGAGGCCCTTGTCCTGGGAGGCAGCAAGGCTCCCAACGCAACGCGCGAAGTCACGACAGCGGTTGAGCGCGTGGTGCATTACGCGGGTTGGACGGACAAGTACGAGCAGATTCTCGGCAGCGTGAACCCGGTGGCCTCGTCGCACTTCAATTTCACGGTCACCGAACCGATGGGCATTGTCGGCATCCTCGCGCCGGATGAGGCGCCGCTGCTGGCGCTGCTGTCGTTGATCCTGCCCGCGATCACCAGCGGCAACAGCGTCGTGGCGCTCGCCAGCGCAACCCAGCCGTATCCGGGCATCCTGCTCGGCGAAATGCTGGCCACCAGCGACCTTCCCGGCGGCGTGGTGAACCTGCTCACCGGCCTGCGCAGCGAATTGATTCCGGCTTTTGCCACCCACGAGCACCTTCGCGCCATCAGCGGCGTGGCGAATGCGGAGGAGCGCAAGACGCTCAAACTTGGCGCCGCCGAAAGCGTGAAGCGAGTGCACCTGCTCAAAGCAGAAGAGCCGGTGGACTGGTTCGCGGATACGGCGCAAGGCGTGGAGGAAATCCGCGCCCTGATCGAGTTCAAGACCACCTGGCATCCCGTCGGATCGTGAGCTTGGAGCACTCGCCCTCATCGCTTACTGACGGCTGATCTGCGGCGTTTTCGGGTCCATCCGGGAAGCTGGCGCGGAGCCTGGGGCACAGGCGTCTCGCCTCTGCGAAGAAGAACCGGCAGGATGCCTGTGCCCCATATCTCATCCACACGCTGCCAGCAGTTCGCTGCGCTCCAGACGCCTGCGCCGTCGCTTGGCGGCAGGTCATGGCCGATTCAATTGACGGTGATCCACAGCGGTGAGGACCAGGCCATGTTGCCGTCGGTTTGCTCGATGCGCAGGTAGTAGCGGTTTTCGCCCGCCAACGCTGCCTCATCCGTCCAGGTGGTGGCAATGGCTTTGGCTCCAGGCTCAATGACATGGTAGTTCTGCTCGTTGCGCACGACGGTGATGCGCGCGACCGGCGCGGTTCCTTCAACCCGGAAAGCCAGCGTGGGTTTTCCCTGCATGGTGAAAACCTCGCCCATCAAATGCTTGTCACAGCTCAGTTCGACGAAGATCTTGTCGGTGGCGGCGCAGGTGCGGCGCGCTTTGAAGCCGTTGACGATGCCTTCCCGCGTGAACTCCTCCACATAAACCCCGCCAAACGAGGTGTGGGTCGCGATGTGATCGCTGGAAGCGAATACACCGAGTTTGTGACCGACTTCGAGCGCCTTTTGATACACGCCGTTGTTGAAACCGCGCGGATTGGCGAAACCGGCATCGAAGTCGGTGATGACGCCCGGCGGCTTGGCATGCTCTTCTCCGGCAAGTTTGTGCGGAGTGTAGTTTTCACCCTTGCGCAGTCCGACGGTTGGCTGGGGCAAACCGATGCCTTCGTAACTCACGCGCGCTCCTTGAAAGATCTCGACGGTGTTTTCATACGTGTTGTCGATGCCGTTTTCATATTGGGTCCAGTCGGTCCCCATGCTGGTGGCGCCGGTGTGGCTGATGATGGCAACCGGATGGTCGTAGCGCTTCAAAAGATCCCACAACTCCGAAGGTTGAATCGCCTGCATGCCGGCCGCCACGGGCAGCATCTTCTGCCACGGCGAGGCTCGGTAGAAGGCGCGGTTGATGTAAATGATGGGTCCGCCACGCTGGGCGAACACGATGTTGCGATGGCCCCACGGAAACGGCTGCTCACGCTCGTAAGCGTAAAGTGAGGCAAACCGCCCCGGAGCGTGAAACACATCCACCTGCCGCTGCGTGTGCCACCATTCGTAGGGCGAGTAGATTTTCCCAACGTCGGTGTGGTCCGAGGTGCCAAGGAAATCGAGCCCTGCAAGATCGTAGGCGTAGCGGTAATGCTCGACGACGCAGCCATCGAATCCCGTGCGGCAATTGGAGACGTCCGTGTGCCGGTGCAAATCGCCCCAGACCAGGCGGTAGGTCTTGCCGCCAATCGTCCAGTTGTGGTGCTCATCGAGCGGACGCGGCGGCGTGGGGGTGTTGAAATACGGTTCGGGTTCGGCGGCACGAGCGATGACCGCTTCCTCCGGCAGCAGCGGCCAATGGGCGTCCGGCTTGATCAAAGCGGAATGGATTTCAGCAACGCCAGTGGCTTTGCTGGTGCGTCTGTCCGTCGCCCAGGTGACCCAGACACTGCCCTTCGGACCGAGATGCAACTCCTGGCGGCGGTCTTGCCCCATCGTGCTGCCTTTCACCACAGCAGGCTCCGCCCAGCGCTTCGCCGCCGGATCATAACGCGTCACGGCAGCACGCCAAAACACCGCCGCGTAGTAGCGGTAGCTCAGCCAGACTTGGCCGTCCTCACGCACGGCGACGGAGGGCAGATTCACCGCAAAACCCGGGCTCGGATCGGGTGCAGGCGCCGGCCGCCCGTTGTGCGGAACAGGCACTTCGGCAAACTGGCCGCTGCCAATGTCGTAACGCCCAAGCAAGAGACGCTTCTGCGCGTTGAGTCCCATGTCATTCTCATGACCGCGCGAGTCCAACCCCCATTGCTGCCGGCCGCGTTCAGCGGCGATCCAAAGACCACCCCTGCCATCGGCGGCAATGCTTGCACGAGCCTCATAATCCGGGGTCTGCACGAGCACCCTGTCCTCCACTTTTCCATCCAAGCCGACGCGCGCCAGCCGCAGATTGAACTCACCGTCCGCCGAGCAATCATAGACCACCCATGCCCCTTCGGTGTCGGAAAAGGCCAGCCGCGGCTCCCAGTTGCCACCCTCCCGGCTCGTCGAGACTTTGACCGGCTCCGACCACCGGCCAGCCGCCGCTGTCCAGTGACGCGTCCAGATTTGCGAAGCGCCCGGCCGCACCTCCTGCCAGGCCACCCACACCCGCCCGGCGGAATCCGTTCCCGCATCGGCAAACGTGCTGCCCGCGTCCGCCTGCGCGGCCAGTTCCATCTCCGCGTCCGCCTTCTCCCCGGCAAAGCGGCGCGCGCGCAGCGTCATCACATCCTGCGCATTCACCTGCCCCCAAAAACACCACACGCCACCCGCACCATCCACGGCAATGGCCGGTTGATGGATGACCCCAGGCTCCGACAGAGCAACCCGCTTTTTCCAGCTCCCCTGCTCGCGAGTGGCGAGCTGCAACCGATCCGCCTTGCCATCGTGCTCGATAAAAGTCGTCCACAAATGCAAGTCCGGGCCAATGACAAAATCGGGAAAGTCACGATGCAACGTCTCATCCTGGGAGAACACATGTTGTGCCAGCGGCACCGCAGCCTGTGGCTCGCGCGCAGCGGCTTTGCCCTTGGCTTTGGCCTTCGGCGCGGACGTCTGGGCGCTGAGCGGAAATAAGGAAACGAGCAGCAGGCCGGCAAGGAGCGGTTTCATCCAAGCAGAACGCTGCCTGTCCGCAAAGCTTGCCAGCTTCTGCGGGGTAGCCCGCTGAGAGCCTATCCGGCCAGGCTTGTCTCCTGCAATGGCCTCGCCGTGCCAGGCCTCCCCGGCCCAACACCCCGCGTCATCCTCCAGCCGGCTCAGGGTGAGCCCGCCCCACAGGCCGCCGGTGACGGTTTCGGTTTCCCGGATGATCGGCCTTCGGCAAAAAAACGGCGCGGCGGGGCGTCTCATGCCGCGCTGGCGAGGCAGCGGCGTCTCGTTTTGTCAAAAAGCCGCGGCAGGCTAACATTATTAATGCGGTGGGCAAATGCATGCCGTACCACAGGTTTCCAACCTGTGCTGTCATGCAGGCATCTTGCCTGCATGGAACTCATTTGCTGGCCGGATTAATGGTTCATCCGGGAAGTGGGTGCGGGATTGAGATTCACGCCTGGGCGGATGCGGGCGGGCGCGGCTGGTGAGTGGCTGCGGTGCAGGGCGGTTGGTGGCGCAGCGCGGAGGGCCTGCACCGCTGCCACTCACGGGCCGCGTGGGCAGGCTTGGCTTGCGCCGGGCGGCGGGAGCATGAGGCATGACACGGCGGGGGGCTTGGGGCGGCTGGCCGTGGCGTGACTCATGCCTCGGGCTGGCGGCGCCTGACGGCCTTGCGGCCCGAGCCTGCCAGCGGCAGAGTGAGGCGGGGGCCGAACGTCGCCGCCACTCTCCGGGAAGGAGGTAACCACACACAATGGCGTGTAATGCGGCGAGGCTCCGCGAGCGCACAGCAGGACGCCGGATCCCGCCGCTTTGGGCGGGTGGCGGCCTGCTGCGCATTACTCCGCATTGTGTGGGCGTTACCGTGTGGCGGGCGCAGAGCCGGGGAGCTTTGCGACCCGCACTCGATGCGGTTGGTTCCCACGGGCGCGGAGCTGCGGCGTTACGCAAAGCCGCACACTCCCCAGCGGCAGGGGCGGGAGCGGCGCGGAGCATCCCGGCGGTTGGCAACGGCGCGGAGCCGCGAGCTTCGCGACGCGCTGGAGTTTCCATTTTGTC
>CAZKMS010000154.1:0-13084 GCA_964553805.1 uncultured Verrucomicrobiaceae bacterium | reverse complement strand
CCGTGGGTGGTGGGTTCGTAGTAGGTGCGGCCGCCTTCGAGGCAGCGCTGGGGGACGAAGCCGTCCTCGAAATCGTGCGGATACAGGTAGCCTTCGCCGTGCCCGAATTGCTTGGCGCCCTGGTAATGGGCGTCGCGCAGGTGCTTGGGCACGGGCAGGGTGCGGCCGTGTTTGATGTCGTCCAAAGCGGCGTCGATGCCGGCGCAGGCGCGGTTGCTTTTGGGCGCGGTGGCGACGTAGAGCGCGGCGTGGGCGAGCGGGATGCGCGCCTCCGGCATGCCAATGAACTCGGCCGCCTGATGCGCGGCGAGCGCGACGCGGAGTGCGTTGCTGTCGGCGAGGCCGACGTCCTCACTGGCGGCGATGACGATGCGCCGGGCGATGAAACGGATGTCCTCGCCGGCGTAAAGCATCTTGGCGAGCCAGTAAAGGGTGGCGTCGGGATCACTGGCGCGCATGCTTTTGATGAAGGCGCTGATGGTGTCGTAGTGGGCGTCGCCGTCGCCATCATAGACGACGGTCTTGCGCTGCACGGATTGCTCGGCGACTTCGAGGGTGAGGCGGACGACGCCGTCCGGGCCGGCCGGGGTGGTGAGAGCGGCGAGTTCGAGGGCGTTGAGGGACTTGCGGGCGTCGCCATCGGCAATGGTGGCGAGGTGGCGGGCGGCCTCGGGCTGGAGATCGACGTTGAGGAAACCGAGACCGCGCTCTTTGTCCGCCAGGGCGCGCTGCATGACGCCGAGGAGGTCGTCCTCGCTCAACGGTTCGAGAGCGAAGACCTGGGAGCGGGAGACGAGGGGGCTGTTGACGTAAAAGAAGGGGTTGTGCGTGGTGGCGCCGATAAAGCGCAGGCTGCCGCGCTCGACGTGGGGGAGGAGGACGTCCTGCTGGGCTTTGTTGAAGCGGTGGATTTCATCCACGAAGAGGATGGTGGCACGGCCATCGAGCCGGAGGTAACCGGCGGCGGCTTCGGCGGCGTTGCGGATGTCGGCGACGTTGCTCTCGACGCCGCTGAGGTTGATGAAGTGGCACTTTGTCTCCAGTGAGATGATGTAGGCAAGGGTGGTCTTGCCGACGCCGGGCGGCCCGTAAAAGATGAGGGAGGAAAAGCGGTCCGCCTCAATGGCGCGGCGCAGCAGCATGCCGGGGGCCAGGAGGTGCTGCTGGCCGGCATACTCGGCCAGATTGCGCGGCCGCATGCGGGCGGAGAGGGGGGTGCCGGCGGTGACGGCCTCCGCCGCGACGGATGGCGCGGGTGCGGGGCTGGCGAAGAGGTCCTCTGGCATGGGGAAAGCGATGGGTCAGGCGGATTCGCCAACGGCTTTCAAAACGAGGGCGCGCAAGTCGGGACTGATCCAAAACCCGGCTTCACTTTGCAAGCGGTCAATGAGAGGCGCGAGTGCGCTGGTGAGATGTTTTGTCCTCGCCTCGGCGAGGACGCCCAGCAAGCCGATGACGCGGAGCCCGAGGCTGGCGGCGGCTTTCCGCCCGGCGGAGTCATCGAGCAGCACCAAGCTGGCTTTGCGCTCCACGGCGAGCGCGAGGGCGGCAATCTCGCCGTCATGAAGCCGGCGCGACATCGCAAGGACGGGATGAGGGTCCGCGGGATGCGCTACTTCGATTTCCGATGGGAACACCAATCCATGAAAGCGGGGGTCAGCGGCGGCCAGTCGTTGAAATTCCATCACCACTTGAGCCGGGGCCAGCACACGCCCATACAAAAGGGGCAGCAGGGCCTGCTGTCCGATGACGCAGAGGTTCAAGACGACCGAAGTGTCCGTAACGACGATCACAATCTGCCCAAGGAATGAAGCGTTTCCAGATCTTCGGCGAAGCGCGCCTCATCATAGGAGGGGATTTGGCGCTGCATCAGGACTTGGTCAAAAGCCTGGCGATCAAGTCCGGCCATGCGGGTTGCCACCTCCCGCGAAACGTGACCTGCCGCATAAGCGCCGCAAGCGAGGTCGAGGAGAATTTCAGCCCTGCCCATGGCAACCAGAGCGGGGTCGTCCGGAAGGGTGATCGTCATGCCGCCAGCATAGGCAATGGCGGTCGTTTGATCAAGTGCCGGCTCGGCTTTCCAGACGCAGGCTTGGCGGGATGGTTCACGGGATCAGCGCCGGATCGTAGGGCCAGAGCGGCGTGAGGGCGCTGTTTTCCACCCAGCCGCGCAGGGGCTCGGGCTGGTAAGGCAGCTCGCAGTAGGACCAGGCGCCGCGGACTTCGAGCACGCGGGCGGCGCTGCCGGGCGGCAGATCGATGACGCTGCCGGAGGTGGCGGCGGCGGCCGGGTGGGCGCGGATGTCCTTGGCGGTGACGAGGGAGACGTTTTCGACGCGTTGCCGGCTGCCGGGGCGGACGAGGAGGAACACGACGGCGGTGGTGAGCACGATCGCGCCAAGCAGCGAGAGCAAACCGGCGGTGAGACGCAGGCGCCGGCTCAAAACGAGCCAGGCCAGCGGCAGCAGGAGCAGCCAGAAGCCGCCAGCAGCGAGCAGGGCCCATTCATTTTGACCGAGTTTGAGGCTCCACTCGTGCAAGGGCGAGGGCGACTGGAAACTGAGGAAGCGGAGGCGCTCGTCGAGGTGACGCAGGTTTTGCCGCAGCTCCGGGTCGCGCGGGGTGAAGAACTCCGCGCGGCGATACCACAGCGCGGCGCGGCCGAGATCGCCGGAGCGGTAGCGGGCATGGCCGATGAGCTCGAACAACTGCGGGCTGAGGGCGGCGCTGGCGGGGTCTTTGACGAGGGATTCGGCGTGGTATTGGGCGTCCTTGAACTTGCCGGCCTGAAAAGCTTCGAGGGCTTTCTGATACGTCGCATCCGGGTCCTTCGGTGTCTGCGCGGGGAGCAGGCCGGGCAGCAGACAGGCGGCCAGCAGGACGGCGGTGACTTTGGCGGGATCCGCGGAGGCAAAACTGGTAAGTGACTCCGACTTGAGCTGGCCCAGCGTCTGCAAAATGCGCTGGCGCTCGCTGGAGCTGAGGGGTTCGGCGGGCTGGCCGGGCACGGCGAAGTTGTGGGTGGCGTAGCGCTTCAGCAGCGCGGCGTATTCGGGGTGGTCGGGGCCATCGCTGCCGGATTCAGTGGCGACGAGCAGGAACTGGGTGGCGCGGCGCAGGAACTCGTGGTCGTCAAGACCGGAGCGGCCGAGGTCCGTCCAAGCCTGGCGGATCTGACCGGTACGACCTGCCTGCAAGCGGGCGCGGCGGCGCGCGGCGGCGCGCCCGGCGAGGGCGAGGGCGAGCGCCAAAACCGGCAGGCCTTGCGCGGCCCAGAACAGAGGTTGCTGCAACAGCGGCAGCGCGGGCGGCGCGATCCACTCCGCTTTGGCCGGAATGTCGGCCAGGATGTCGCTGATCTCGGCACGGGGAGCGAGCACGGGCGGCGGGGTTTCCTCCGCGGGCGCATCGGTGCCGGCCGGGCCGCTATCGGGACTCGCGGCGACGGGAGCGGGCGCCTCGATTTTCAGCGGGATCGGCGGTGTCTCCAGGACCACGTATTTTTTCTGGTCGGGATCAAAGAAGCTGAGCTCGAAGGAGGGCACCATGGTGTGCGCCTTCTGCGGCACGATGACGGTGGCGTAGTTGATGGTGCGTTCGACGCTGGGTTGCAGCACGGGGTCGGCCTGGCCTTCGGCGTTGAAACGGCGGGTGGGGTAGGTTTTCCAGCCGTCGGGTTTGCTGAGCTTGGGTTCGACCAGGGCGTCGAAGTTGCCGGAGCCGCTGACGGTGAGATCGATGGAAATGGGATCACCGACCTTGAGGCCATCGGTGGGCGAGGCGGCCGCCTCCAGCGTGAAGCGGCCGACGGCGCCGGAGAAGTTGGCGGGTTTGCCCTCCGCCGGCAGCGGCAGGACCTTGACGGGGATTTGCTGGCTGACGGCGTCGAGTTTCTGCGGCTCGGCAAAGGGGAAGCCGAACGGGGCGCGTCCGAAGGCGTCCTGGCCCTGGATTTCGACCAGCAGCTCCTGCTTGGCGGGGCCGATTTTGAGGTCGCCGGTGCGCAAGGCGGAGAGCGTGGAGCGGAAAATGAAGACGTTGTAGCCGGTGTTGCCGATGACTTCCAGCGACTGCTCCGCCTGCTGCGGGAAGCGCTGGATGGCGAAGTCGTCCTTGTTGATGTCGATCAGGCCGAAGCGGCGCAGGCCCATTTGGCGCGGCACAAAAAGCGAGGCGGAGAGGGGCACGAGCTCGCCCTGGTAGATTTCGGTCTTGCCGACCTCGAGCTGGAGGAAGGCCTCCTCGGTCTTGTTGGCGGAACTGCCCGGTGGCGGAATCGTCTGGGCCTGCGTCACCTTGAACTGGACTTCGTTGGTCTGCAGCATCTGGCCGCCAACGAGGACCTCCTGCGGCGGGATGACAAAATCCCCCGGCTCCGTGCCGACGAGCGCCCAGGTCAGGGTGAAGCGGGTGGAGGCGACCCCGTTGACGATGGAAATCTGCTGGCCTTGGGAGACGGAGGAGGTCTGCTGGAGCTGGAGCGGCAGCCGCAGGTTCGGCAGGCTGTCGGGTTTGCCGCCGGTGATGGTCACACTGAAGGCGACCTGCTGATTGGGCCGGGCTTGGGTGGGGCTGACGGTGGCCTTGACCTGGGGGCCGCTGCCCTGCTGGGCGAAAGCGGCGGTGGCGAGAAGGAAAACGAGAAGGTGAAGGCGCATGAGCTGGCAAAGGACGAAGACCGCGCGGTGTTCAAGCATCGTTGAACAATTGGCGGTTCTTCCAAAAGTAGCTGAACCCGGACACGACGGTCAACAGGGTGGTGAAATAGACGATGAACGATTCGATGGAAGGGTGGCCGCCGGCGTCCGGTTGAAACAGGGGCCGCAAAAAGCCGCACCAGGGCTCGCGGGAGGCGGCTTCCAGCATGAAATACAGCACGGTGATGATCTGCCAGACCATCTTGTGCTTGCCGAGTTTTTCCGCGGCGAGCACGACGTTCTGGCTGGCGGCAATCTGGCGGATGCCGGTGACGAAGAATTCGCGGGCAAGAATGACGATGGCGATCCAGGCCGGCAGGGCGCCGTCGGCGACGAGCATGATGAAGGCGGTGGCGATGAGGATCTTGTCCGCCAGCGGGTCGAAGAGTTTGCCGAAATTGGTGACGAGGTTGCGGGAGCGGGCGATGGCGCCGTCGAAGTAGTCGGTGAGGGAGGCGGCGGCGAAAAGCAGCACCGCCAGCGCCATCGAGTTTTCGAGGGGCAGATAAAAGCACAGCACGAACAAAGCCGTCAGCACCAGGCGGGAGAGGGTGAGTTTGTTGGGCAGGTTCATGCGGCTCGCCGGCGAAAAGGGATGAAGGCTTTAGACATCATGCACGGGCGCTGTCAACGCGCAGTTGGCGCCGCCGGCCCTGCCAGCGCGGAAACGGCGCTTGCGGGCGCCTGCTTTCCAGCACAGATCAGGCCATGCAAGAACGGACGACGGACGATTTGGCGCGCGTGCTGTGGGATTACATGCGGATGGGGCACGCGCTGGAGCCCTGCGATCTGATAATGGTGCTGGGCAGCAACGACACGCGGGTGGCGGAGCATGGCGCGCGGCTGTTTTTGCAGGGCTGCGCGCCGCGCATTCTGTTTTCGGGCGACAGCGGCAAAATAACACGGCATTTGTTTGACCGGCCGGAGGCGGAAGTGTTCGCCGCCATCGCGCGCCAGATGGGCGTGCCGGACGCCGCCATCCTGCTGGAGCCGCGCTCCACCAACACCGGGGAGAACATCCTTTTCAGCCGGGAACTGCTCATTGCGTGCGGGCTGCTGCCGCGCCGTTTGATCCTGGTGCAGAAGCCCTACATGGAGCGCCGCGCCTACGCCACGTTCATGAAGCAATGGCCGGGTCTGGACATCCGCATGGCCTCGCCGCCCTTCACCTGGGACGAGTATCCCAACGAAGTTCTGAGCAAGGAGATCGTGCTGCCGCTGCTGGTGGGTGACGTGCAGCGCATGCGGCTGTATCCGGAAAAGGGCTTCCAAATCGAGCAGCCGATGCCGGACGAGGTCTGGGCCGCCTTTGAGGAGCTGGTGCGGCGCGGGTTTACCAGTCACCTGGTTTGAGCACGCGCGTCAACGCTGGTGGATCACCGCCTTGAACGCGCCGCCCGCGCCCGCGGGATGGATGAGATGCTCGTCCGCCGCTGACTGCGGTTGCAGCCCAAGGCCTTCGATCCAGGCGCGCTGCGTGCCGTAAAACACCTCACGCAGGCCCAGCTCCGCTGCCCAGGCGCGGTAGTCGCTGAAGTTGATGTCCGCGGTGAGGTCCTGGCGGCCGACGTTTTGATACATGGCCGCGCCCTCAATCCGCTGCTGCATGAAATAGCCGCGCAAGGTGCCGCCGGGACGGCGATGGCAGAGCGCGGGAAAGGCGTCGCCGTAGTCGAGACAGAGCATCTGGCCGGCGTGCCAGAGCGATGTCCAGCCGGCCAGCCAGTCATGCACCGATTCGTGCACTTCGACGCGCTGCCGCGACGCGGGCGGTGGTGTTTCCACCGACCAAGTCTGCAACGCGCTCGCTCCTGCAGGCGGCTCGCTTTCGCGAAGCTCTTCTCCTGTGACCACCCCCGCCGCCGAGCGCACCCAAACCTCGCGCCAGCCCGCTTCCGCATTCCACTCGAACAAGCGGCAGGGAAAGGCGTCGAGCAATTCGTTGTGGTAGATCAATGCCACGCCGCCAGTTGCTGCCAGCGCTTCTTCCAAACTGGTCCACCAGCGTGGCCGCAGAAAACCCAGCGCCGCCTGCTGTTTCTCCCGCAGCACGGGCGAGGTTTCCACCACATGCCAGCGCAGACCGCGGCGGCGCCACCAGCCCAGACGCCGCGCCGTTTCCCGCATCAAGACCCCGCTGCCCGCGCCCACCTCGATCACATGGCGAATGTCAGGCCGCTCGCGGCGCGCGGTTTGCAGCCAGCGCGCCACCGCCCGGCCCAGCAGCGGCGACAGCGTCGCGCTGGTCGAAAAATCCCCCGTCCGTCCCACGTCGCGCACGCGTCGGCTGTAGTAGCCGCGCTGCGGGTCGTAGAGCGCCCGCCGCATGAAGCGGTCGAAAGGCTCGCTGGTCTCGGCGGTGGCAGACAAGCGCTCAGCATGGCGCGTCATCCGCGCGCAGCAAGCGAGGCGGACGATGAAAACGCGAGGATGCCGACAACAATTTGATCGACCGTTTGCGCTGGATGCGCTAAAAGAATTTTTGTCTCGCGACGACGGGCTTTCGCCGTTTTTGATCAACCCAAGCCAATCGATTCATCATGCGCTGGCAGGACCGGGAACAGAGCAGCAATGTGGAGGACCGGCGGCGGGCCACGCCCGGCCGCATGGCATTGGGCGGCGGACTGGGCACCATCGTGCTGCTGGTGATCATGTTGTTGATGGGTGCCGATCCGCAAACCCTGCTCAACGTGGCGGTGCAGTCCCAGCAGGCCGGCGCACCCGTGGAGCAGGGCAGCATCCCGCCCGGGCAGGATGAGCTGGCGCGTTTCGTCAGTGTGGTTCTGGCCGACACCGAGAAGGTGTGGACGGAGCAATTTCAGCGCATGGGACAAACCTATCAGAAGCCGCAGCTCGTGCTGTTCAGTGGCCGCGTGAGTTCCGCCTGCGGCCTCGCCAGCGCGGCGACGGGGCCGTTTTATTGCCCGGCCGACCAGAAGGTGTATGTCGATCTGAGCTTTTACCAGGAGCTGAAGGAGCAGTTCGACGCGCCGGGTGATTTTGCGCAGGCCTACGTGATCGCGCACGAGATCGGTCACCACGTGCAGAAGCTGCTCGGCATCACCGATCAAGTGGACGCCATGCGCGGCCGCCTCAGCCAGGAGGATCAAAACCAGCTCTCCGTGCGGCTGGAGTTGCAGGCGGACTTCCTCGCCGGCATGTGGGCGCACCACGCGCAGCGCAAATGGGACATCCTCGAAGAGGGCGACATCGAGGAGGCGCTCAACGCCGCTTCAGCCATCGGCGACGACCGCATCCAGCAGCGCACCCAGGGGCACGTGGTGCCGGACTCCTTCACCCACGGCACCTCCGCGCAGCGGCTGCGCTGGTTTCGCAAGGGCCTGCAAAGCGGCGACTTCAAGCAGGGCGACACGTTTGCCGCGCGCGAGCTTTAGCCGTGCCGGAGCGCTGAAAAAAATACCCCAGGGAAAATTAGGTTTGCCAAAGCAGGACCTTTTGGAGACAGTTAAAAACAAATGCGGACGCTGCCGACCAGCCGTCAGCGAATCCCTGGCGTCCGCCTTCCCCGGTTCACTAACCATCAATTGCTCCCCATGAGTTCCAAACACCTCCTTCCGGCCAGCCTCGCTCTGGCCCTGCTCGCCTCCTGCGCCTCGCCGGAAACGGATCGCGATCTTTTCCTGCAGGCGGACACCAACAAAGACGGCAAGCTCTCGCTCGGCGAGGTCAACAAAGTGGCTCTGCCGCGGCTGTTCAATCGTTTCGATGTCAACGGCGACGGCGCAGTCACCCTGGCCGAGGCGCGCGAGGTCGAGCCCGGCTTCGATGAAAAGACCTTTGCCGAGCGTGATCTCAACCGCGATGGCAAAGTGACCTACGCCGAGAACGAAAAAGTCGCACTGGCCAAGGGCGGCGTGAAAACGCAGTTCGCCGGAATCGACAGCAATCGCGATGGATACATCGACAAAGCGGAGGCCGATGCCTACGTGGCCAAGCAGGAACAACAGAGCCAATAAACTTCCGTCATCTTTTCAGCCTCTTTCTGTTAATGAAACGTTTTCTTCAACTTACTTTGCTGGCGCTGGTTGCTGTTGAGTTCGCCAGTTGCATTGCCAGCCCCAGCCCAGTGGTGCGGGGTCGTCGTCGCGGTGGTGTCGCTGGGGCGGCCATCGGCGGCGCTGTCGGTGGCTGGGAGGGCGCCGCCGCCGGCGCGGTTGTCGGCGGCACCGTGGGCGGCATGACCGGCCGCGCCCGCCGCAGCTACTACACCGGCACGCCTTATTATGCGCCCGCCCGCAGCGCCTGGGGCATGGGTTATTATTGAGTCACCCGCGTGGTGGCATGAGACCGGTTCGCTGGCTGCGATGAGGCATTGGGGGTAAAACCCGCCGGCGCCTCAGCCCGGCGTGACAAACGGCGTGAAGCGCGACTCGAAGCGCTTCGGCAGCACGCATTGCAGATCGGCGACGCCGCGATCGTAGTTCTCCGACAGCACCTTGCCCTCGTTGTGCGCCAGTGAGACCAGGTCCATGCGGTCGAGCGGGATGGACACATGCAGGCGCACCACCCGGTCGATCAGCAGGGTGTGAATCCGGTGCAGCAAGTCCTCGATGCCCGCGCCGGTGCGCACGGAGATGGGAACGGCATCGGGAAACTGACGGCCCAGCTCGCCCATGCGCGCGTCGTCCACCAGATCGATCTTGTTCAGCACCAGCAGCGTGCGCTTGTCGGCGGCGCCCAGCTCGCCCAGCACGCTGGTCGTCGTCTGGTAAAAATCCCGCGCATGCGGCGAAGAGGCGTCGATCACGTGAATCAGAAAATCCGCCAGCACCGCCTCCTCCAGGGTGGCGCGGAAGGACTGCACGAGGTCGTGTGGCAGGTTGCGGATGAAGCCGACGGTGTCCGTCAGCAGCAGCGCCTGGCCGTCCGGCAGCTCCAGGCGGCGGGTGGTGGTGTCGAGGGTGGCGAAGAGCTTGTCCTCCGCCAGCACATCCGCCTGCGTCAGCAGGTTCAGCAGCGAGGACTTGCCGGCGTTGGTGTAGCCCACGATCGCCGCATGCGGCAGCGGCACCCGGCTGCGCTCCTTGCGCATCGTGTCCCGCTGTTTTTTGACCTCCTCCAGCTCCGCCTTCACACGATCCAGCCGCTTGTAGGCCAGGCGGCGGTCCACCTCGAGCTGGGTTTCGCCCTCACCGCGCGCCGCCGCCGCACCGCCGCCGCCCGCACCCCCGGCCGCGCCGCCTTGGCGGTCCAGGTGCGCCCACATGCGGGTCAGGCGCGGGATGGAGTACTCCAGCCGCGCCAGCTCCACCTGCAGGCGCGCCTCCTTGCTGCGCGCGCGCATGTTGAAAATGTCGAGAATGACCTCATGCCGGTCGATCACCGCCAGCCCCGAGTCCGCCTCCCAGGCGCGCTGCTGCGCCGGGCTCAGCTCGTTGTCAAAGACGATGCAATCCGCCTGGAGCTGCTTCGCCTGCTCGATGAACTCCGCCGTCTTGCCGCTGCCCAGCAGCGTGCGCGGCGAGGTCTCCCGCACCAGCGCCAGCTCCGCCGCCACGATGCCGATCCCCAGCGTGTTCACCAGCTCCTTCAGCTCCTCCAGCAGATCCGTCGCCTCCTGCGCCTCCCGCCGGTCAAAGTAAGCGCCGATCAAAAAGGCGCGCTCCACCACGTTCGGTTTTTCCCGCACATCAAACATGCGCCACCATGCGCCGGAAAGCCCGCGGGGACAGGATTTTGTTGAGCGAATTGGCCGCCGCCGCGGCCGCCCTGCCGCTTGAAGCCCGCCGCGTTTGGTGCGAAGGGGGGCCGCATGAAAAAGTGGATCTCCATGGTCACCGCCCTCACCGCCGCCCTGCTGCTGCCCGGCTGCGACTCCTCGGACTCAAAGGGCATGCCGCTGGCCATGTATGAAAACGACGCCGGCGCCGCCGTCATCCGCCACCTCATCGCCACCGTGCCGGACCCCAGCCCCGGCGTGCCGAAAAGCTGGTCCATCGTCCTCGGCGAAGTCGGCCGCAACGGCGTCTTCGAGCCCGCCAGCGTCCCCTTTTTGGAGCGCTTTCAGGACGGCGGCCGCCGCGTCATCAGCGCCCGTGTGCTCACCAACGCCGAGCCCGACCACATGATCATCGACCCCGAGCTGCGCGTCGCCGTTTACGTCCTCCAGCTCCGCCTCATGAGCCAGCGCTCGGCGGACATCTGGGACATCGAAGCCGCCTGGTCCTACAAAAAGCACTTCCAGCGCAAAAAATTCGAAGCCGAGAAAGCCCCCGACGGCACCTGGACCGTGCGCGAGATCGCCCTGCTGGAGGGGAATTGGGAGTAACCCCCGCTGTCCCCAGCCTCTGTGAGGCCGGCTGTCCCCTGCGCAAAATCCGCTCGCCAGGCAGCAGACCAAATATTAAATGACCGAACCCCAAACGCGCCATGTTTTCCCCATCCCCCCCGCCCTGCAGGCCGTCCGCCTCCTGGTGAACGGCGAGTTCAAAATCGGCGAGGACGACCTCCTCATCGAAGCCATCCGCGCCGGCGCCTGTGACAGATGCCTGGCATCAAAGACTCGATCGGATGGCATCCCAAATGTCCTTTGGTGTTGGTTCGCACATTATCGTTCGTCCGTCGATCACATCGCCGTAGCGGCAAATCTTGAGGTCTCGGATTTGTCGAATCTCGGTCGGACTATTCCCGAATGTCAAGCGCACCCACGGCGACTCGTGCCGGGAGCGAAGCGACCAAGCAGGAGGCGTGACGCGGGTAAGAGAGACTGCAAGGTCACTTGAGCGCTCGAGCCGAGACTGTGAGAACCCAGGCCGCGGTGAACAAAAGAAATGTGTTATCCAGTTGTCCTTCGCTTCGCTCACGCCTGCGGACAGGCTCCGCTGCACATTGGAGATGCCGCTCAACGGTGCACTTTGAACTTGAACTCAAGCTTTGGTTGTGTCTTCATGGTTCGCCTTCGATACTCTTCAATAGCTGGGCCGCTTGGGGATGTCCATTGCTTGCTGCTGCGCTAAGCCACTGTCGAGCCTTCGCCGTATCGTGAGCAACGCCATAATGGCGGAAAAGATAGGCCTCGCCGACTCGACGCTGTGCCTCGACGTCTCCTCCCTGAGCGGAAGTGAGATAATGCTCAAACGCCTGTGAACGGTTGCCGAAGAGCTGTCCGCGACGAGCGTATGCCTCAGCAACAAGACGATGGTCAGCAGGAGTCTGAGCACGGGCAGAGGCGACCCAAACAGGAACAAAGAAGATGAGCATCAGTGCCGAAAGCGAGCAGGCGCTAATGCCCACACTCAGCCAGTGAAGCTGCGGACTTCGAATCGAAAGCGCCGCCGGCACACAGAACAAAACGCCAATCCCAAGAAGCATCGGCGCCGTGAGACCAGACATGAGCGTGAAGAACACGACTGGTATCGCGAGAATGCAGGCAGCTTTGAATGCGAGTTTCACGATGGGCTTCGTTTCGTGGCCGAACGTCAGAGGTGAGGCACGGAGCGCAGCGGAGTTGCCTCCACCGACTTGTTCGGCTTGGGTTAGAGTTCGTCGTCGGTCAGAGGAACGATCTTCATCAGACTGCGCTGTAGTCCTGTCTTGAGCGTCTGACTGCCATGAATAGGAATGACCAATCTCTCCATCCTGCCATCCATGACGTAAATGTGATGACTTCCATTGATTCGAGCCAGGCGCCAGCCCTTCTGTTCTGCAAGCTTGGCGAAACGCTTGCCGGAAACTGCCTTCATACGGCCACTTCGAGAATCCTTCCGCCAGCGACTCCATCTTCCGGCTCTGCTGCCAAAAGCCAGCCCTCGATGGCCTCGTGAATATTGGCTTCAAGTTCCTTGAGGGATTCACCTTGGGTAAAGCATCCGGGTAACGCCGGCACCTCAGCCCAGAATCCTCCCTCCTCAGCTTCGTGTATGATGGCCTTCAGTGTCATGGGGCG
Organism: uncultured Verrucomicrobiaceae bacterium; assembly: GCA_964553805.1. Lineage (GTDB taxonomy): Bacteria > Verrucomicrobiota > Verrucomicrobiia > Verrucomicrobiales > Verrucomicrobiaceae > JAGRPD01. Next base: position 481 of record CAZKMS010000154.1, on the reverse strand, counting down.
AAAATACTCGTCCGCGACGGGAGCGCAATTCCCGATTCTTTCTTCCGCCGAGACTTTATGGCTGCGGTGGGGCCAGCGAGAGCTGGCTGGAAGCGCGGCACGACTTGTTGAAAGAGGCGTGGTGTGCTGGCTGCATGGGAATCGCGGGCTGCCCGTGGCCGGGCCTATCCGCACGTTCGGGACGGGACACGCAGTCCCCGCCGGACGAACCAAGTGAAGAGCAACCAACACACCACATCATCATGAGCCAAGAACTCCTCTATTTGGGCCTCGATGTCCCCGCCGAACCGAGGCTTTTGGCAAAAGCCGAGATCGACAGCCGGCAGGCTGCCGCGCAGCGGTGAAGGAGCCGATAGGCGGCGACTGAATCAAAGCATCGCCGTCGCCATTGCGGCAGCGGGCCGCGACGGCGAAGTCCGCAACTACGGGATCATCAGCAGCGACCTGCATTCGGTCGAGAAGCTGGTGCGCAAGCTGGGCC
>CAZKMS010000153.1:0-13102 GCA_964553805.1 uncultured Verrucomicrobiaceae bacterium | reverse complement strand
CGGCTTTCGCGTCGCACGAAGCCTTGTTCACACGTCCTCGGCGGAATCCTCAGCGACTGCCGAAGATCCCGCCACCCTGCAAGTCGTCGCGGTGCTGCGCGACGAGGCGGCGCTTGCGCGGCGCCAAGGGACGGACATGCGCATCGGAGCCGGGGAGTGAGGGGGGTATGACAGATGCGGGGAGGTCACGAATCTTTGCGGCGGCTCACGGCCAGTGATATCTCGTGAAGCCAGTTTTCGAGATTGGTGTAACCATCACCGTCTGAGTCGGACAAAGGATCCGGAGGCAGCTTCAGCTCATGGCGGGATTGTCCCGAGGGCAAAGACGCGATGCCGTTCACCTCTTCGGGCTTATCGATTATTCTGCCGTTTCTCTCGCGGATCGTGCGGATAACCCTCTCGTCGATCGGCTCGTCATCCGCCCGTCACGCGCCCACTGTACCGAGCAGCGCGCTTTCAAGCTGACCCGCATCAACAAGAGTCAGCGGCATCACGCTGACCGGGGCGGAATCGCACCTGGGGCTCCATTCGGACAGGTTCTTGACCAGCGCCCATTGATCGGTCGCTATCGCGCCATCCGCACTGTTCCCCTCGAGAAACGCACAGGTCCCAGGCACAATATCGTCTTGAAAAAAGATCTTTTCCTTTGCCCATGTGTCGGGTCCTCGCAAAAAGACGTTCGCATGCACGGAGGCGATCGTCGGCCCGGTCTCAAGTCCATCATGGAACACCAAAGCATGTCTTCCGTGGTTGTAGACGATATTATTCGCGAGGAGCACCGAATCATCCCCGCTCAGAGTCGGATTACGGTCGTAATTGTGAGCCAGAACGTTTCGCAAAATGGAAATCCGCCGGGAGCTGTACCCAACCAGGAATCCCTTGGAATGCTCGCCTTTCGGGTGAATCGAGTCATTCAACGACTCGCTGATCAGTTATCGCGATAAGTGACATCATGAATGCCGGAGTGATAAAGGGTCGCGGACTCATCCGTGGCCCAACTGAGTGTGCAGTGATCGATCACAACATTGTAGACGTCCTCCGTTACGATTCCTCTCTTGCCGAGCACGGCGATCCCGCGGCGGACCTGACCCGGCGGACCCTCCTCGCGATCACCTGGCCTCACGCGAAGGTGCTGCACGAGGACGTCATGGGTGGATATTTCAAGTCCCGCGCCGTAAAGCGTGATGCCCGGAGAGGGCGCGCTCTGACCGGCAACGGTCAGGAAAGGTTCGCTGATCCTGGTATTTCTTTTCAAGTCGATCATTCCTCCTACCTCGAAAAGCACGGTTCTCGGCCCCTTGGCTTCAAGCGCCTCCTTCAGGCTGCCGGGTCCTTCGGCGTTGAGATTTGATACGATAAAGATTCGACCTCCTCGCCCGGCGCGTGTGTCGGTTCCGAAGCCCTCTGCGCCAGGAAATACCGGCAGCACCGAGCGGTAGTCGCGATGGGCGTCACTGAGATTTGGGAGTGCCTTTTCACCAACCGAGCAGGAGGGGATTGTAGCCATCATCGTCAAAAATGCTAATGCTAGGAATTTGCTTCCGCTCCTCGCAGGTCGCACCCGCCCAGCGCGCGCATCGGAGTCGGGGAGTGAGGGGATATGTTGCCGGCCACAGCGCGCGCGGCAATGACTGGCTGTTAATCGCATCATGACGGCGGACGAGAGGAAAAGGTTACAGCCCGGAATGGCGTTGATTTAAGCCCTAAGCTGCTTTGGAACGATGCTTTGGGGTTGCTGGGCAAAGTCTCATTTCGTCGCGTGGTTTGGTCAGCAGACTGTGGGAATCACGCCGTCGTTTCAGCACACGCGGCTCGTATCGGCCGAGCCTGGAACACAAGATGTCTCTGGGTCTCTGGCGATGTCGTCGAGCAACTGCTAATAGCTGTGCTGAGAGCGTTTCACCAGGTCTTACGCATGAACGGCGGGAGGGATTATGGAAATTCGACTGTACAAATTTCCAAGATGAGTGATGAGGGCATGGATGAGCCCTTCACCACCCTCCGATGCGTTTGATACCCTCCAAACTTAGCCTGCGCCGCCCTCGATCCCAACTCCCGCCTCCAAATCCTCGCCTCAGTTCATGCGTAAGCCCTGTTGCACCACCACCCTGGGATGATTGACACTTGACACGCGGCGGAGAGATCCTCAGCATTGAAAAAACTCAGCATGCCATGAAAGCCATCCCCGGCACAGGCTCCCTCACCGTCGCTTTGCTGTTTGCCGGAGTGTTCGCTCTCCCGGCGGAGGACTGGGAGGGAGCCACGGTGAAGGAGAAACTGCTCGACGCCTCCTTCCGCCCGGAGAACTTCCTCCTTGGCTTTGCCTCCTCCGCCACCCGCAATGGCTGCCGCGTCGCCAAGGTCGAGGGCAATGTGCTCGTCGGCTTCGACGTGCGCGTGGACGGCATCACTGGTCCCCGCTGGTCGGAGATCGCCGCCGCCACCCCGGTCTTCAGCGCGGACGGCTCCTCCGTCGCTTACTGCGCGCGGCGCGGCCTCGATTGGTGCTGGGTCGTCAACGGCGTCGAAGGCCCCGCCTTCCCGGAGATGACGCCGACCTCCTTCGCCTTCAGCGCCGACGGGAAACGGCACGCCTACATCGCCGTCCCCGGCTTCCGCCGCGCTGTGCTCGTCGTGGACGGCAAACCCGGTGCCGATGTCCCGAGGGACAAGCCCCAGCCTTGGGATGCCGCACCCGTCTTCAGCCCGGACGGCTCGCGGCTCGTCTTTGTCGAAGCCCTCCACGCCAGGCGGAAGATGCGCGTCAACCTCGACGGCAAGCCCGGCCCCTGGCTGGCCGGCATACTCATGGCCAACTCCCCCGGCTTCGGTGCCTACACCAAGCGCGACCCCCGCGCTCTCCTGCCCGAGTTACCGCAGCGCCCCGGCATCTTCGGCATGACCTTCAGCCCGGACAGCCGCCACTTCGCCCACGTCCTCCTGCGCCCGGAGACGAAGGACATTGCTCTCGTTGTGGACGGCAAGGTGCGCGCCGCCTATGCGACCATCCCCAGCGGTCCCGCCTTCCGGGAGGACGGCACCCTTGAATTCCTCGCGTTCAAAGGCGGCGCACTCTCCCGCATCCAGGTCACCGGCTACTGACGGGCGGATGGGAAGACAAGGAGCGGTGGTCTGCCATCGCCGTCATTCTCACCCTCTCGACGCTCCGCCGCCCCACACCTTCACCGCCAGTCCATCAGCCGCAGCTTTTGCGCCAAAGCCGGCCGCACCTCCCTGCCGCTACAAGGTCAAGCCCCAGAGCGGCGCCTGGAGCGCGGAAAAGACCTTCTACGACGCCGGCATCAAAAACTCCTACCCCACGCTCATTGAGGTCGCCCCCGGCGACTTCCGCGCCGTCTGGGACAGCGGCACCCCGGACAAGGCGCGCACCCACATCCAGTTTGGGAAGTTCAAGGTGAAACCGTGAGTGGCCGGCGGCGAGCGTCACCGGTTAGTCGTGAGGGTGCCAGCATGTGGCGCGGAGAAGGGCGTGGTGGCGCCGGGCCACCACTGGGTTGGCTTCGCGGCGACTTTTTTGCATAATTCCGCGCCGGGCGGGGACTTTCTTCTGAACCCCTCAGAGAACCCCACCCCCGGCTTGGCCATGGACCCCGATCAATCCCTCCTCTCACGGTATCACCAGCAGGGTGACGCCAGCGCGTTTCAGGACCTGGTGCTCGCGCACAGCGGCATGGTGGTTGCCACCGCCCGGCGCATCACGCAGGATGCCGCGCTGGCGGAGGAGGTGGCGCAGGAAGTCTTCCTCACCCTGGCCCGGCGCAGCCGGGACATTCGCGGCTCTGTCGCCGCGTGGCTGCACCAGGTCGCGAAGCAGAAAGCCTGCAACGTCATCCGCGGCGAGTCGCGCCGCCGCCGCTACGAGCAGGCCGCCGCGCCCAGCCTGCACCCGGCGCCGGAGAGCACCTGGGAGGAAATCGAGCCGCTGGTGGACGAGGCGCTCACGGAGCTGCCCGAGCCGGTGCGCAGCCTGCTCATCGGGCACTACCTGGAGCGGCGCACCCAGGCGGACATCGCCAGGCGCCAGGGCCTGAGCCAGTCCACCGTCTCCCGCCAGCTTGAGAGCGGGCTGCAACAGCTCCGGGACAGCCTGCGGCGCAAAGGCCTCGTCTGCGGTGCCGGCCTCGGCGCCCAGTTGCTGGAGAGCGCCGCCGCCGTCGCGGTTTCGCCTGGGCTGACCGCCTCCCTGCTCAAAATCGGCCTCAGCGGCATCGGCAGCCGGGCCGCCGGGCTCGCGGCTGCCCCGGCAGCGGCCACGGTCACCGCCCTCAAGCTCAAAGTCGCCTCCGCCCTGCTCGGCGTGCTCGGCCTCGGCTGGGTCGCGATTGACCTCGCCTCGCGCGACTCACGCCTCGCCCGCTTGTTCGCTTCAAAGCCGGAGCCAATCGCAGCAGCAAGCGCGGGAGTGGGAGCAAGCAGCGGCAATGCCGACGCAATTGCCCGCAGCCAGGAAGCGCGCTGGGCAACGGAAGCCAGGGAGATTTGGGCAAACGTGCCGAAGGTCGACCTCGAAGCTATCTTGAGAGTGCGGCATACCTTCATGGCCGATCATGGGCATGATGCCGACGAGTTTTTCACCGCGCTGGGTTCCATCGGGATAAGGCTTTCCAGGACCACGTTTGATCGCCTGATGGCAGACCACCTGCGCGTTCGCGAGGCACTGCTGCCCTCCGTTTTGTGGAACCGAGTGATTGAAACTTGGGTATCTCAAACACCGCGCGAGGCCCTTGCCTGGACTTACGGATTTCGAAATCAGGATGAATTCTGGGAAAGTGAAGTTTGCACCCTCTTTTTCAGGGCCACCGATGCGATCCAGCGCAATCCAGAGGCTTGGGCCGCATTCCTCGCCGCCAGTCCTGACCCGGCAAAACTCACAGCGCTTTCCGACTTTTGCCTGAGCGTGGAAGATAACCTCGCCATCCTTTGGTCGCAAGGCGCCGCGCTTGGACTGGACACTGACGTGCTAAAAGCTGCTGCAACACACTACATCACCACCGGCGAGCCAGCCAGAGTACTGCAAATGCTGGAGCGTTGCCCGGACCCAGACTTCAAGCAAATGGCTCTTTTGCGCCTCACGCCACGTCTGCGGCCGGATCAATTGCTGCGCGTGGCCAATGAGTGGGCCGCAGATGCGAGCCTCACCAACTTCCTGCAAGCGATGGCAGGACGCGACGGAGCCTCGTTCACCGATGCTGCCGCATTCGCTCGGGCCATGGCAAAAAAGGGCGGCTGGGACGTAACCCTGGACCGCTGGGCCGCCGAGTGTGTGGAGCAGATTTATGCCCATTGGGTAAAGGCCGATCCTGCCGGAAGCTTGACCCACGCCATGGACTCCAAAAGCCAGGATCATCTGGAGCGCTTCATGGTCGAAGCAGTCCGTTCTGCCAGCTTGAGTGAAGAGGCGCTCGCCGCTGCGTTGGCAGAGAAGCAGGTGGCTCAGCGTGACACGGCCTTGGCAGCGTTTTACCGCGCCCAGGCGGGTGGTGATCCGGTCGAGACCCTCCATCGCATCGGTCAATCCGCCTTTATCACCGATCAAATCGAAGCGGCCAAACCCATTCTCAAGGACTGGTCGAAGGCCGTTCCAGAAGCAGCCGCGCAGTGGCTCCAGAGCCTCCCAGCAAGCGAGGATCATGCCGAACTGGCCACCGTCATCGTTTCTGACTGGGTGGATGGCGATGCCAAAGCGGCCATCACCTTCGCCCGCCAGCAAAACCTGCCGCTGACCCGGTTTTCAGCGGCGCTAGCCTTTGGTCTGTGTGACGATTCGGATGCGGTGGTGACGCCTCTTTTGCAAACGTTTCGCGATGACGCGGAGTTTAACCGCTTGGTCGTTATGTTGGCCGGTTACCGCCTGCCGAATGAGCCTGCAAAGGCCTTTGGCTTCATGGCCGCCCATGCCAGACCCGGCTGGCAGGCGGAATCCGTGCGCGAGACGAATCGAATGCTGACGACTGCCGATTCGCGCGCGGAGGACTTCGCCCTGGCTCTGCCCTCGCAGAATCTCAGCAGCGTGCCGCCGGGGCAGCTCGTCACGCTGGCTGAGCGGCTCATGCCGAAGCTGCAAAAGAATGACCGGCTCCCGGATGGCCTGGACTGGACCTTGAAGCTGCCGGCGGCCGTTGCCCCGCAGGCGCGGGCGGCGGCGCTGGAGCAGCTTGCCAACCTGCAGCCCGCGCAGCGCCGCCAGCTCGACCAATGGCTGGCCCGCGCCCCCTCGACGCCGCCGAGCGCGCAGCGCTGCAACAGCAACTGGCCCAGCAGCCCGCCGCCGTCGCGACGCCCTAACCGCACCGGCTCCCCGCCCATGCCTGCCAGCGGCAACCAGGAATCCGTCCACGAGGCTTTTTCAATACGCCGAGCGCCTCTGCGGGCGGCTGCCGCGGCGGAAGCTTGGCAATGGACCATCGAAACACATGGTCAAGATTGCATCTCTGCACCGGCCGTAAGGTGCTTTTGTTGTGAAGTCGTCATGTTTTGCTCATGATTCGGGGGTAGCGTGACAGTCCCAATCCACCCTTCATTCGATCCATGCGCATCCTCCTTGTCGAAGACTCCGCACCGCTGCGCCAGCCGGTGGTGAAGGCGCTCAAGGCGTCGGGTTACGCCGTGGATGCGACCGGTGATGGCGCGGAGGGATGGCAGATGGCGCAGGATCATGACTACGATGTGATCATTCTCGACATCATGCTGCCAGGCATGGACGGACGGGAGATTTTGCGGAGGATGCGCGCGGCGGGCAATGACACCCCGGCGCTGTTCCTGACCGCGAAGGATGCCATTGCGGAGCGCGTGGCCGGCCTTCGGCTCGGCGCCGATGATTATTTGACGAAATCCTTCGCCATTGAGGAGTTGCTGGCCCGGGTGGAGGCTCTGGGGCGGCGAAAGTATGCGCGGCGCTCCCCGCTATTGGTCGTCGGCGATTTGGAGCTGGATCAGACCGCTAAAACGGTGAGGCGCGGCGGATGCGACATCACCCTGCCGCCCCAGCTTTTCGCGCTGCTGGAGTATCTGCTGCTGCGCAAAGGCCAGGTGGTCTCGCGCACGGAGATCGAGGAGCACATTTACGACGAAATGGTGTCGCCCATGAGCAACGTCGTGGACACGGCGGTCTGCGCCTTGCGCCGTGCCATTGCTGTCATCGAGTCGAGCGCGCCGATCATCCACACCCGGCGCGGCATGGGTTACGTCATTCTTGAGCCAAAATGAAAAGCATCCGCGTCCAGCTTCTCGGTTGGCTGCTGCCCGGCTTCGTCGTGGTGTGCGTGGCCGCGATCCTTGGGGTGTATTTTTCAGCGAAAAAGGCCGCCGAGGCGGACCTCGACGCCCGGCTGGCCCGGCTCGCAGGTGCGGCGCGTCTGGCCCTGCGCAATCAAGCCGCAGCGGGTCCCGTGGCGGCAAGGGCTCCAGGGCTGCGGGCCTTTCTCGCCAAGGAGGATTTTCAATCGCCCGGCCAGTATTTCCAGTTGTGGGACTCTGCGGGCGCTTCGGAGCGACGCTCTCCCAACCTCGGCAACGCGGACCTGCCCCGCCCCACGGAGTTGACGCGTGATGCCGTTCGCTACGAAGGCGTGCTGCCCAACGGCGATCCGGTGTGCCTCAACGCCATGCAGTACCCGCAAAGCGGTGGCAATCCGCCGCTGGCATTTGCCGTGGCGCTTAGCCGGACCGAGGGGGATGCCCGGCTGTCCCGGCTTTTGACCGACCTCATTCTGGGGGGCGTGGCGTGCTGTGTCGTGCTCTGCCTGCTGCTGGCGCTGGCCCTGCGCTTTGCCCTGCGTCCGCTGGCCCGCGTGGGCGAGCAGGCGGCGGCGATGGGGGCGGGCTCCCTGCACGAGCGCTTTGCCGTGGAGGCGCTGCCATTGGAGATCGCGCCCATCGTGGCGCGCCTGAATGACCTCATGGCCCGGCTAGAGGATGGTTTCGAGCGCGAGCGGCGCTTCAGCGGTTACCTTGCGCACGAGTTGCGCACGCCGCTGGCGGCCATTCGTTCGACGAGCGAGGTCGCGTTGAAATGGCCGGAGCAAGCCACTCCGGAAGACCACGCCGGAATCGCCCGGCTCGCGGCGCGTTTGCAGCAGACGGTGGACGGTCTTCTCGTGCTCGCACGGGCGGAAACCCTGTCCGCCGAGATCGTGCGCGAGGAGGTGGCACTGCTGCCTTTGGTCGAGGAGTGCGCCGCCCTTCATGCCGAGCGGGCGAGGGAACGCGAGGTCACGCTCATCCCGCAGCTCGACGAAACCGCCGTGCTGAAAACCGACGCCCGGCTGCTGCGGATCATCGTGACGAACCTGATTGCCAACGCCGTCGAATATGCACCGCCGCGCAGCGAGGTGACGCTCGCCTGCCACGCCACCGACCGCTTGTTTGAAGTCACCAACGCCGCTCCGTCGCTCACGGCGGAGGATGTGCCCCGCCTTTTCGAGCGACTCTGGCGCAAGGACGCCGCGCGCAGTGATGACTCGCATGCCGGTCTCGGCCTGTCGCTGGCGCAAAGCTGCGCGCAGGCCCTCGGCTTCACCCTGACCGCCGAACTGGACGCCTGCGGTCTGTTGAGCGTTTCACTGAGACGCGAAAAATAGCCGGTCACGCTCATCTTCCGCTCATCTTCGCGGTGGTAGGATGGGCCCATGAACCGGCTTTTCGTCTTCTTCCTCGCACTCGCAGTCCTGTCCGGCACTGCGGCCATGGCCCAATCACCGAGTGCCTCACGGCCTGTGCCAGCGCTCGACGAAGCGTTCAAGCGAGTGGATGCCAACCAGGATGCAAAGCTCGACCCTCAAGAGTTTGCGAGATTCATCGAGCGTTCGCGCTCGATGAGCGGCGCGAATGCGGATGAGGTCTTCGGCAAGCTCGACACCGACAAAGATGCGTCGCTCACGCTGGAGGAGTTCAGAGGGGTCACGGGTCTCACTCGCGGCAGCCCTGCGCCGGGACCACCATCTCCACCACCCGCGACGCCAGAGCCAGAGCCGACCGCTTTCGAGAAAACCCCCAGCGCTGAGGGCCTGGCTTTCTTCGAAAAGAAGATCCGGCCCGTGCTGGTGAACAAATGCTACGAGTGCCACTCCGCCGAGGCGGACAAGGTCAAGGGCGGACTGGCGCTCGACACGCGCGAGGGGTTGCGGCTCGGCGGCGACAGCGGGCCAGCGGTGGTGCCGGGCGATCTCACGGCGAGCCTGCTCATCGAGGCCATTCGGTATCAGAACAAAGACTCTGCCATGCCACCGCAGAAGTCCGGCGGCAAGCTGCCTGACGCGGTGATCCAGGACTTCGAGCAGTGGGTGCGGATGGGCGCGCCCGATCCGCGCGACGGCGCGGCGACGGCCGTCAACAAGCAGGAAGCCTGGAAGACGGCGCAGGACTGGTGGGCTTGGCAGCCGCCGAAGAAGTCGCCTGCTCCGGCGGTCCAAGACACGGCCTGGCCGAGGAATGACGTGGACCGTTTTCTCCTCTCCGCGCTTGAGCAGAAAGGTCTTCATCCGGTGGGCGACGCCGGCAAGCTCACGTTGCTGAGGCGCGTCACCTTCGATCTCACCGGATTGCCGCCCACACCGCAGGAGGTCAGCGCGTTCTTCAACGACTCCTCAGCCGATGCCTTCAAGAAGGTGGTGGACCGTCTGCTCGACTCCCCGCATTTCGGCGAACGTTTTGGCCGTCACTGGCTGGACGTGGCGCGCTACGCGGAGAGCACGGGCAAGGACATCAACCTCGCCTTTCCTCACGCCTGGAGGTATCGCGACTATGTCATCGCCGCATTCAATGGCGACAAGCCGTATGATCAATTTCTGCGCGAACAATTGGCGGGTGATCTGCTCCCCACGAAGAATGACAGGCAGCGCGCCCAGCAGCTCATTGCCACGGGTTTCCTGGCGCTAGGCACCAAGAGCGTCAATGAGGCCAATCCGCGCCAGTTCGCCCTCGACCTCGCTGATGAGCAGATCGACACCGTCACGCAGGCCTTCCTCGGCGTCACCGCCGCCTGCGCGCGCTGCCACGACCACAAGTTCGATCCCATTTCCCAACGGGAATACTATGCGCTGGCTGGCATTTTCCTCTCCACCGACACCCGCTATGGCACCTTTTTCGCCGCGCAAAACCGCAACGCGGCAGAACTGATCGAGCTGCCCAAAGGGGCGCGCGAGCCGGTGCAGATGAAGACGCTCACGCCAGAGCAACGCCGACGGAAACAGGCTGAGCTGGACCGGATGATCCAGGAGGCGGACGACCTCGCCGCCGCCACGTTCGGGCAGTCCATGCGCAGCTTCGGAGGCCGCCAACCGCGCAACCAGCAGTTGCTGCTGTTGCTGCGCATGAACCAGATCGGACTGCTGGAGACGGAGCTGGCGTCCTACGACGAAAGGGGGAACAAGCGGCCGCTGGCAATGGGCGTGATGGATCAGCCCACCCGCCGCGAGGAAAACCAGACGCGCAGGAAGGAGACTCCGCGCTACGGGTCGAGCACCCCGCAGCAGGCCATCGCCTCCCGCTATCTCGAACGGGATGGGCGCTTTGCCCGGCCGCCGGAGTTCCAGGTCATCACCGAATCGCCGGTCTTCGCACGCGGCGAGGTGGACCTGCCGGGTGAAAAAGCGCCGCGCGGGTTCCTTTCCTTGCTCACCCACGAGACGCCGCCCAAAATCCCCGCTGACAGCAGCGGACGGCGTGAGCTGGCCGAGTGGATGCTGGCGGACAGTCATCCGCTCACCGCCCGTGTGATGGTGAACCGTGTGTGGCAGTGGCTGTTCGGACAGGGGCTGGTGAACACGCCGGACAACTTTGGCACCACCGGCGGCAAACCCGCCAACCAGGCCCTTCTTGACGCGCTGGCCGTGAAGTTTCGCGAAAGCGGCTGGTCGGTGAAAAGCCTCGTGCGTGAAATCGTCCTCAGCCGCGCCTACCAGCTCTCCTCGGATTATGACGAGAAGAACTTCATCGCCGATCCCGAAAACGAGCTGGTTTGGCGCATGAACAAGCGCCGTCTCGATGCCGAGTCCATTCGCGATGCCATCCTAGCCGTCTCCGGCCAGCTTGATCCCAAGCCGCAGCCGGGTTCGTCCATCGCCGAGCGCGGAGAGGGCCCCATCGGCGTGTTTCAGCAGTTCCCCGGTGCGGGCGTGCCGGAAGAACAGCTCGTGGAAGCCGGCACGCTCAGTCACGCGCGTTCCGTGTATCTGCCCATCGCCCGCGGCATGCTGCCCGACATGCTCGCCGTGTTCGACTTCGCCGAACCGGGCTTCGTGAGCGGCCGCCGCGAGGTGACGAACGTGCCGGAGCAGGCGCTCTACCTGCTGAACTCGCCCATGCTCGCCACCGCCGCCCAAAAGCTGGCCGAGCGCGTGCTCGCCGCCCATCCGGCAACGGCCTCCCAGGCTCAGCGCGTGCAGTTCGCCTACGGACTGGTCTTCTCCCGCTCGCCGAGTGAGGCGGAGCAAAAAGCCGCGGCTGACTTCTTCGCGAAATTTCCAAACAACAACGCTGCGGCAACCGCTTGGACCTCCTTCTGCCGTGCGCTCCTGGCCAGCGCCGAGTTCCGCTATCTGAACTAGACATGGCTTCATGGATGATGACGCCGGAGTCTTGGTCGCGGCGTTTTCGCGCTCAGCAAGCTTGAGCACAGGCTGCTCTACGATACCTTCGAACGTAGAGGAATTGGTGACAATTCCAAACGGGAGGCAAGCGTGTGAGATTTCCAAGCGCACTCCCATGGAAAACTCACGTTATCCTCTACTTGGTGCGGCGGGGGTGTAGGCAATGAAATCGTGAGACGCCCGACAGGGTTGACAGACGGTCACCACTGAAGAACACTTGACCCATGACAGCTGTGATCGACATCCCAGATGATCTTTACCAAAAAGTAACCGCTCGCGTTGCTTCGTTGGGGCGTCGTGTCCCTGACGTCACAGTTGAGCTTTATGAGCGCTGGTTGGAAGATGAGAATGTGGCTGCCGCTCCAGAGGCAAGTCCGGCGGTGGGCGAACCTTGGTTGGAGGATTGGTTTCGCTCAGCGGATGAGGCAATGTCTCGCGCTCCAGCAGGTCCGTCGGCAAGGGAGCTTCTCATGCAGGATCGCAACCGGCTTGAGAAACGATGAGCTTGACGATTGATGCCAGTGTCTGGATGGCGGCCGCTGATGCCACCGACAAGTTTCATCAGCCAAGTCGTGATCTTCTCCGCAGGCTTGTCACTGCTGGCATCGCGGTGATCCAGCCTGCATTCGGCAGGACCGAAGTCGCTTGTGCGCTGGCCCGGCGGCTGCGCGATGGTGCGCAGGGCCAACACCTGACGCATTCGCTCATGAATCGAATGGTAACGTCCGAGATTGCCATGAATACCGCGTTCCTGACCACCGCAGAGAACATTGGTACCAGCCAGTTTCTCCGTGGTGCTGATGCGCTCTATGCCGCTGCCGCGCAACAGAGCCAGAGTCAGCTCATCTCATGGGACGACGAGCATCTCAAACGAGCAGGAGGCATTACGCCGACTGACTGGCTCGCGACGAGTCCCTGATGTTGCCAAGATGCGCCAATAAATGAGCCGCTACCACCCGAGGCAAAGGCAGCAACGGGTCGGCGTCCGTCACCACCACGTTCCTGGACGCTGGGTGGCACGTCGAGCCGTGTTCGGCGGGAGGGTGTTCGCCGAGCCCGGCTTTGTGAGTGGCCGCCGCGAGGTGACGAACGTGCCCGAGCAGGCGCTCTACATGCTGAACTCGCCCACGCTCGCCACCGCTGCGCAAAAGCTGGCCGAGCGTGTGCTTGCCGCCCACCCGGCAACCGCCACCCAGGCTCATCGTGTGCAGTTCGCCTACGGACTGATCTTTTCCCGCTCGCCGAATGAGTCGGAGCAAAAAGCCGCGACGGACTTCTTCACGAAGTTTCCCAACAACAACGCTGCGGCAACTGCCTGGACCTCATTCTGCCGTGCGCTCCTGGCCAGCGCCGAGTTCCGCTATCTCAACTAACCGCCTTGCCCGTGAACGGAAGCGAACTGCTGACGACGCAGATCTACATCAACGCCACCCCGGCAACTCAAAGCCCTGCTCGAACAATCCCAAACCATCGGCCAAAGCCGACCGTAAGGC
>CAZKMS010000152.1:0-13116 GCA_964553805.1 uncultured Verrucomicrobiaceae bacterium | reverse complement strand
GGAGCCTGGAGCCTGGAGCCTGGAGCCTGGAGCCTGGAGCCTGGAGCCTGGAGCCGGGCAGCCGGGCAGCCAGAAGCGAGTCAGCCGCGAGGCTGGCGCGAAGCGTTGACAGCGAGCACTGAAGCCGTGGGATTGAGCCTCGAAAGATTCACCTTGTGGGCTGTCTTCGCCGTTGACCCAGGAAATGGGATAAATGGGTCCGGTTGCAATTTTTTGACAGAATGAAAACAGCATTGCCAACGGTTCAAGCAGAATCCATCATCCAGGCATTCCGATGCTCCGCGAGAATGCCATCATAGAATGTCCCTCCAGGATTCACAGGCCAATCCCATTTCTCAATTCACCGAATGTCTGCTTTGTCAATAAATTGTAGCCTGACCCCATTTACCCCGGCGCCGAGTATAGGATTACCCTGCGCCACCCCAGGTGTTCCTATTGATACAATCAACTTTTTGACTTTAAATGACGAATTCATCAAGAGGTCTCAATTTCATGAATTTGTTCGTGTGCGTTTTGATGGGGAGCGGCCTTCCGGAGATACTTTGAGCGGTTCAAGATGTTCTCACAAATGGCGGTGGCATTCCTTTATTTGGCTTGAATTGGACAGGAATGGGAATCCCCGCAACCCAACTTGGCTAAACATGGAAGACCACAATAAGTCAGATGTCTGGCACGACCCACCGAATCTGGAACCCGCGCCTACACCATGAATCAACACGATATCTATTTTTGTACGGCAAGCCTCTGTATGGTCTTTGCCTTTTTCGCAAATTCAAATGCTCAAAACGTGATTGAAGATCCGGGTCTAGCAGATAGGAAACGGGTGGATGCCAGACTGCCAGCGTGGGAGATGGACTTGAAAAATGCCATATCGAAGGAGGATTTGTCACGAGTGGCTGCTTTGCAAGGCGAGCTCGGTGTTCTGCTCTCCACGATGCCCATGTCCGTGGAACAGCACAGGAGGATTTCCGACATGGTGGTCGAGCACAGGCTGGCTGGAATGCTGCCAGCCTTTGCCAAAAATCTAAATCGAAGAATTTGGATAGGATCCAGCATGCGAGCGTATACGACGCAATATCCGTTAACAAGGGCTATCGTGGCGTTTGGGCAGCGCTCGCTCGGGCCGGTTAAGGGGCAATTGTTAAAGTCCAAAAAATGGTATGAGGTGGAGGTACTTGCATACTGTCTACTGGGCATCCAGGGAGCTGAAGATGCCGGAAAATCGCTGCAAGCGTTGCAGCGGCAAGTGAGCGACAAGGAATTGCACGGTTTGCTTCAGCGCGCGGAAGAATGGATAATCAGATACAATGAATTATTTATGGTTGACTTCGCCGAAGATAAAATCCCGCGGATCCCTGAAGACGAGATGCTCTTTGTCGAACTGCCCGACGAAGCGAATGCGACGCTGGATGAATCAAGCCCTAACAGAACACCTATTGTCAAACCCGGTTTTGATGGCAGGATGGAGACGCCAGTTCAAAAAAGAGCCCTTGTGGATCGGTTGCAGGATTCGGCCACGCCAGCCTCATCAACACCATGGAGCATCGTCGTTGTTTTGATCTTGGCGGCAACTGGGCTACTGTGGGTGTTGCTCAAGAACCGGAAGTGATCGGCCTGCAACGTGCAGCGAGCCAACACCAGCGCATCGCGAAGCTCGCGGCTCCGGGGAAACGGGGTCAGGCTGCAAAAAATGGACAGAATGACTCGATGAAATGGTCACTCGACTGCCTGGCTTCAGATCTCTGGCCGCAAGCGCGATCCCTGGGTGTGACTCATGTGCCCCTTGCCACGAATACGCCGAACCGCGCCGGGCCGGTTCAGCCCTCCGGCCCCGCCACGCCCTTCCCGCGCAGGCACCGCACCGCTGCCACCAGCAGCGCCAGCATCAGCAGCAGGCCCAGCAGCGCCGCCCCCGGCGCATCGTCCGTCTCCCCCACGTAAATGCCCGCGCCGCCCAGGCCCACACCGAGCGCCGCAAGGCATAGCGCCTTGATCCAGTTTGATTTGAAGGAATTCATCGCACCATCAAGCTGCCCGCAGCCCGTGAGAAGCGCATGAAGCCCCGGTGAAATCAACGTGAATTCGCAGCGGCCCGCCGGCAAGCCTCATTGAAGCCATCCAGCCGCAAAAACAACCACCTCCCGCAGCGCCACCACCCCTGCCATCGCGGAAGCCTCCTTCTCCACCGCAAACAAGGCCTTTTCCGCCACAGAAGGCTTTTCCAGCACGGACAGAGTCTTCTCCGTGACGCAGGCCGTCTTGTCCGGGGCCAAACGCAATGGCTTCGATGGGGGAAAAGGTCGTTTTTGGCTCAAAAATGAGAGCCTCAGGCTCGCAAGGGTCTGCTGGCGGAGGCGACGGCGCTGGCTTTGGGCTGCCATTCTCCTTGCAGGAACTGCCGGCTTCCGTTTGTATCCGTTCCATGCCTTGGTTCACCCGCGCCCTCATCCCGTTGCTGTTGCTGGGGGCGTTGTGGGCGCTGCATGTCTCCCGCCAGGGGCGGCCGAGCCGGGTGGAGCAGGCGGCGCGGGACAAGACGCTGCTGCTGGGCAACGGCACCGACATCGAGTCGCTGGACCCGCATCTGGTCACGGGCCAGCCGGAGCATTGGGTGATCACCAGCTTGTTCGAGGGGCTGGTGGCGCCGGCGGCGGACAATCCGGACCTGGAGGCGCCGGGCGTGGCGGAGTCCTGGACGAGCCCCGACTTCCAAACCTGGACCTTCAAGCTGCGCCCGGACGCCGCCTGGAGCGATGGCACGCCGATCACCAGCACGGACTTCCTTTACTCCTTCCAGCGCATCCTCTCCCCGGAGCTGGGCAGCCACTACGCGGAGATGCTGCACCTCATGAAGGGCGCGGCGGCGTTTCACCGCGGGGAGACGAAGGACTTCTCCAGCGTGGGCGCACAGGCTCCGGACCCGCACACGCTCGTCATCACGCTGGAGGGGCCGGCGCCCTACTTTCCGGGCATGCTGAAGCACTACACATGGTTCCCGGTGCCGCGCCATGTGGTGGAGCGCTTTGGCGGCATGACCGCGCGCGACACGCCCTGGGCCCGGCCCGGCAATTTGGTCTGCAACGGGCCCTTTGTGCTGACGGAGTGGCGCATCAACCACTTCATCGCGGTGGAAAAAAATCCGCTCTACTGGGACGCGGCGACGACAAAGCTGAGCGCGATCCACTTTTTCCCCATCGACAACCCGGAGTCGGAGGAGCGGGTCTTCCTCGACGGGCAGCTCCACTTCACCTACACCGTGCCGCTGGCGAAGATCCCGCACTACCGGCAGACGCGGCCGCCTTTCTTCAGCCAGCACCCGGAGCTGGCCTGCGAGTTCTACCGCTTCAACACCACGCGTCCGCCGTTTGACAATGCAAGGGTGCGGCAGGCCTTCGCGCTGGCGATCGATCGCGTGGCGCTGGTGGAGCAGGTGATCCGCAGCGGGCACCAGGCGGCCACCGGCCTGACCCCGCCGGGCGCGCACCCGCAGTACCAGCCCTTGGACGTAATGCGGTTCGATCCCGCGGCGGCGCAGCGGCTGCTGGCGGAGGCGGGCTTTCCCGGCGGCAAGGGCATCCAACGCTTGGAAATCCTGACCAACACCAGCCCGACCGCGCGCACGATCGCCGCCTTTTTCCAGGAGAGCTGGAGGAAGCATCTGGGCGTGGACATGGGCATCCTGCAGCAGGAATGGCAGGTGTACATCCACTCCCAGCAGACATTGAAATACGACATCTCGCGCGCGGGCTGGGTGGGCGACTACGCGGACCCTTTCACCTTTCTGAGCATCTGGCGCGGCCACGATGGCAACAACAACACCGGCTGGAGCAATGGCCGCTACGACGAGCTGATGCATGCCGCCACGCGCGAGGCGGACGTGGCGCGGCGGATGGCGCTGATGCGCGAGGGGGAGGGCATCCTGCTCGGCGAGCTGCCGATCATCCCGATCTTCTGGCGCATGAACTCCAACCTTTCGCGGCCGGAATTGCAGAACTGGAAGCACTCCGTCATCAGCCACCGCTGTTACAAAGCCCTCGACCTGGTGCCGCACTCCCCCTAACCCACCGCTGCCGTGCTCCGCTTCATTCTCCAGCGTCTGCTGCAAGGCCTGATCGTCATCATCGCGGTGATTTCGATCACATTTCTCATCATCCGGCTGGGGCCGGGGAACCCGTTTGCCAGCGAGCGGGAGATGCCGGAGTATGTGCGGGAGAATTTGGACCGCATCTATGGCCTGGACCAGCCGCTGCGCGTCCAATTGTGGCGGAACCTGCGCAGCTTTCTCACGCTGGACCTGCCGGTGTCCTATAGCCTGAAGGGTTGGAATGTGGGGGAAATCATCGCGCAGGGGATGCCGGTCTCGTTCACCGTCGGCGGCGCCGCGTTTGCCATCGCGGTGCTGATCGGCGTGCCGGCCGGGGCGGTCGCCGCGCTGCGTGCGGGACGGTTCGCGGATCGTGCGACGATGGTGCTGGCGACTCTGGGCATCTGCGTGCCGAGCCTGGTGCTGGGGCCGCTGCTGGCGCTGGTGTTTGGTCTGAAGCTGCGCTGGTTCAACAGCGCCGGCTGGTATGACAGCAGCGACTGGGTGCTGCCCGCGTTCACGCTGGGCTTGATCTCCGCGGCGGCGGTGGCGCGGCTGACGCGCGGCGGGCTGGTGGAGACGCTGGCGCAGGATCACATCCGCACCGCGCGCGCCAAAGGGCTGGGGGAAAAGGCCATCATCATGCGGCACGCTTTGCGCCTCGCCTGCCTGCCTTTGCTGAACTACCTGGGACCGCTGGCGGCGGGGCTGCTGAGCGGTTCGTTCGTGACGGAGACAGTCTTCCAACTGCCCGGACTCGGCCGCCACTTCATCAACTCCGCGCTGCACAAGGACTTCACGCTGGCGATGGCGCTGGCGGCTTTTTTCGCCACGCTCATCGTCGTCTTCAACCTGATCGTCGATGTGCTGCAGGCCTGGATGAACCCGCGCATCCGTTTGAAATAAATGAGCGCCGCCCTGCCCACCTCATCCACCGGCGGCCTGGGTCCCTGGCGCGCTGCGTGGCAGCGTTTGCGGCGGCGGCGCACGGCGATGCTGGCGCTGGGCCTGCTGCTGCTGGTGACGGTGGCTTGCTTCACGAGCCCCTGGCTTTCGCCCTACCTGGAGAGCACACAGGACCACGAGCAGATCGCCAAACCGCCGTCGGCGGCGCATTGGATGGGCACGGATTTGCTCGGACGCGATGTCGCGACGCGGGTGTTGTCCGGCGGCCGCATCAGCCTGGCGATCGGGCTGGTGGCCACCGCGGTGGCGATGCTCATCGGCACGGGCTACGGCTTGATCTCGGGCATGGCGGGCGGCCGTTTGGACAACGCCTTGATGCGGCTGGTGGACATCCTTTACGGCTTCCCGTTCATCGCCTTCGTCATCCTGATGTACGTCACCTTTGCCGAGCATCCCCACGTCGTCTGGCTGGGCAATACGCTGAACATCGACGCGCGCATTCTGTTTCTCTTCATCTCCATCGGCGCGGTGGAGTGGCTGACCACCGCGCGCGTGGTGCGCGGGCAGGTGCTGGCCCTGAAGAACCAGGAGTTCGTGCTGGCCGCGCGCGTCGCCGGCGCGGGAAGCTGGCGCGTGCTCTGGCATCACCTGGTGCCGAACATCCTCGGGCAGGTGATCATTTACGCCAGCCTCACGGTGCCGGGCATCATGCTGCTGGAGGCGGCGCTGAGCTTCCTCGGCCTTGGGGTGCAGGAGCCGCGCAGCTCCTGGGGCACGCTGATCCAGGAGGGCGCGAACAACATGGAGACCTCGCCCTGGCTGCTCGTCTTTCCCGGCGCGTTTTTCATCGCCACCCTGCTCGCGCTCAACACGCTGGGGGATGCCCTGCGCGACGCGCTCGATCCGAAGGCGCGGGAGGCCTGACGCGGCTCAACGCAGCTTGGCGTCGAGTTCGTCGATCTTGAAGCGCACGCTGACGACGTAAGCGGGCTCGCCCTCGGTCCAGTGGCCGTAGGTAGTGGTGACAAAGGTGCCGTCCGGCAGCAGCTCGACACCGGGATAGGTGCAGTCGGCGCCCTTGGTGTTGTCCATGATGCGCACGCGGTACTGGCCCTCCGCGCCATTGACGATGTCCTCGTATTTGCCGACCCAGCCCACCCAGTCGCCCTTGGTCGGGCTGACGTGGGTGGTGTCGCGGAAGCTGATGAAGAGGCGGCCGTCGGGCGCGTATTTGGCGACGTGGCGGTCGCCGGTGAGCGCGGCGGGCAGCTCCTTCGGCTCGGTCCAGCTCAGACCTTCGTCGTCGGAGAAGATGACGAAGGAATTGTACTTGCGGCTGTTTTCGCGCAGCAACACGGCGATTTGTTTGCCATCCGGGGAACGCAGCACGCCGGGTTCGCAGAGGCTGGCATCCGGCAGCATGGCGATGGGCGCGGGCAGACTCCAGGTCAGGCCGCCGTCTTTGGACAGGCAGGTGTAAACCCAGAAACGCCAGGGTTTCGCCGTGGTGCACATGTAGTCCGGCGCGTGCGGGCTTTTGACGAAGTACTTCTCCACGTCGCCACCGCGGATGAAGCGGCCGTCATCGTGGAAGAAGGCCAGGTAATGCCCCGGTGTTTTCAGATCGATCACGGTGGACATGGTGACCACGCCGCCGAAGTCGCCGATGGGCTCCAACTCGCTCCAGGTGCCGCCGTCGTCTTCGCTGACCGCCATGCGGATGGGATACAGACCGCTGAACATGATGAGGCGTTTTTTGCCCGCGGCATCGACGACGCGATGCAGGGTGGGTACTTCGAGCGAGGTCTCCCAGGATTTTGGCGTGGGCAGGCGCTCGCTCCAGGTCAGGCCGGTATCGTCGCTGCGCTTGTAAACGATGGCGCCGCGGCCGTGGCCCTTGGGATAGACGGTGAGCATGGTCTTGTTGTCCTCCAGCAGCACCGTGGTCGGGTGGCCGAGGTACTGGCCCGCCTCGCGGTCCACAATGACCTGGCGCTCTTTGTCACCGCTGATGTCCACCACGGGAATGGTGTAGCCGGGGGCGAGCTTGGTTTTGAGGTTCTTCGGTGGGACCAGCACGATGTCCTTCTTTTGCAGGCTGGTCTGCTGGGCGGAAGCGGTGGCAGTGACGAGGGAGACGACAAGGAGTGCGGCGGCTGGCTTCATGGCCAGAACCAACGCCATGGTTGAGCCGGGTTTTGCAGACGGGCGTGCGGTCACTCTGCTCTTGCCGCGCTGCCGTTCCACGCGGAAACTGCGGCATGTTGAAACTCGGATTGATCGGCTGCGGCAAGATGGGCGGGGCATTGCTGCGCGGTGTGTGCGCGGCACGCGATGGCGCGGACCTGCAACTCTCCCTCTGCGATGCCGTGCCCGCCGCGGTCACCAGCCTGCGCGAAGATCTGCCCATCCAAGCCAGCGGCGGCACGCCGGCGCAGGTGGCGGCGGATTCCGATCTCGTGCTGCTGGCGGTCAAACCGCAGGACATGCGTTCGCTCTGCGAGACGCTGGCCCAGGTCAAAGGTTCGCGCCTTTACCTTTCGATTGCCGCCGGGGTGCCGATTGCCGCGCTGGAATCCTGGCTCGGCGGCGCGCAGCGCGTGATCCGCGCCATGCCAAACACCCCTGCCCTGGTCGGAGCCGGCGCGGCGGCCTTTGCCCGCGGTGCGCTGGCCACGGATGCCGACGCCGACCTGGCGCGCGCGGTGCTCGGCGGTGTCGGCATCGTGGACGAGGTGCCGGAGAAATTGCTCGACGCGGTGACCGGCCTCAGCGGCAGCGGCCCGGCGTATGTTTACACCGTGATCGAAGCGCTGGCCGACGGCGGTGTCTTGAAGGGCCTGCCACGCGCCACCGCGCTGCGCCTCGCCGCGCAAACCGTGCTCGGCGCCGCCAAGATGGTGCTCGACACCGGCAAGCACCCCGCCGCCCTGCGCGACGAAGTCACCAGCCCCGGCGGCACCACGATTGCGGGATTGGCTCAGTTGGAGAAAAACGGCCTGCGTCATGCCCTGCTGCAAGCCGTCAACGCCGCCACCGAGCGCAGCATCGAACTCGGCCAGCCCGCCGCGCGCTGACGGCTGCGCCGCCAACGATTCGGCTGCTTTTTCGTTTGGCGGCGGGCGGGTTCGGGGCTTGGTTGAGGGGATGCTGGAGGAACTCAAAGAGGCGGTGTGCGCAGCGAACCGGGCGCTGGTGCCCGCCGGGCTGGTGCGGCTGACCTGGGGCAACGTGAGCGGGATCGACCGCGCGGCCGGGCTGTGGTGCATCAAGCCGAGCGGGGTGGATTACGAGGCGCTGCGCGCGGAGGACATGGTGGTGCTGGACCTCGACGGCCGGGTGGTGGAGGGCCGCTTCAACCCCTCCTCCGACACCAAGACGCACCTGCATTTCTATCACGAGTTCCCGGGCATCGGCGGGGTGACACACACGCACAGCCCGGCGGCGACGGCCTTTGCCCAGGCTTGCCGCGAGCTGCCCTGCTACGGCACGACGCATGCGGACCATTTTTACGGCACGGTGCCGGTGGCGCGGGTGCTGACACCGGAGGAGGTGGCGGACGATTACGAGCACCAGACGGGAGTGGTCATCGTGGAACGGCTGCGGGAGCTGGACCTGGATCCGCTGGCGATGCCGGCGGTGCTGCAGGCGGGCCACGCGCCCTTTACCTTTGGCAAGTCGCCGATGGACTCGGTGAAAAACAGCATCGCATTGGAAATATGCGCGCGCATGGCACTGGACACGCTGGCTTTGAACCCGGCCCTGGCTTCGCTGCCGCAGCACCTGCTGGACAAGCATTACCTGCGCAAACACGGCCCGGGCGCTTACTACGGGCAGTCGGCGAAGCTTGGCTGAATCTGATGAACGCACGCTTTGTCGCTTGTCGCTCCCCGCTCCCGTGTGTTTGACTGAAGCGCAATCCCTCCCGACGACATGGCAGCCCCAAAACAATCCCGTTCCCGCGCCGGAGACAAGCCGGAAGCCGCCGCCAAGAAGCCGCCAAAGAGCCGCGAGCCCGCGAAGAAGAAAGAGAAACCGGCGCTGAAGAAGACGCCTTTCTGGATCGGCTTTGACCTGGGCGGGACGAAGATGCTTGCCCTCGTGCTGGATGAAAACTTCCAGGTGCTGGGCAGCGCGCGCAAGTCCACCGGTGGCAGTGATGGCGTGGCGAAGGGGAAACAGAAGGTGGTCAAAACGATCCAGGAGGCGATCCAGGAGGCGGGAGTTGATCCCAAGGGGCTGCGCGGCATCGGCATCGGCTGCCCCGGTTTGGTCAATCCCGAGAAGGGCGAGTTGATCAACGCGCCGAACCTGGGCTGGAGCAAGGTCGGCCTGAGGCAGCTTCTCGACGCCGCATTCCATGTGCCGGTGGCGGTGATGAACGATGTGGATGCCGGCACTTACGGCGAGTATCAGATGGGCGCGGGACGCGGGGCGCGCTCGGTGCTGGGGGTTTTTCCGGGCACGGGCCTGGGCGCCGGTTACGTGTTTAATGGAGAGCTGGTGCAAGGGCGCACGGTCTCTGCGATGGAGCTGGGCATGATCTACCTGCCCGGCACGCACATCGGCAGCGCGGAGCATGGGGTGGTGATGCTGGAAGACCTCACCAGCCGGCTCAACCTGGCAGCACAAGGCAGTGTGGCCTGTTATCGCGGGCAGGCGGAGACGCTGAACAAAAAAACCGCCGGCAACCTGCGCGACATCAAGAGCAAGGCGCTGGCGAATTCGCTGCGCGGCGGTGACGAGGGCACGATGATCCTGTTCCGCAACTCCGTGCGCTACCTGGGCCTGGGCGTGGCAATGGTGGTCAATCTGATGGCGCCGGATCGCATCGTGCTCGGCGGAGGTTTGGTGGAGGAGCTGCCTTCGCTTTATGTCAACCTGCTCAAGGAGGAGGTGGCGCGTTATGCGCTGCCAGCGCTGGCCAAACCCGTGCGCTACGTGGTGGCGAAGCTGGGCGGCAATGCGGTGGCCATCGGCGCGGCGGCTTGGTTGCGCCACAGCGTGGATTCGGCAAAGGTGCGGCAATGAACAACGACCCGGGAACAGAGATGGCAGCAAGCGCGGCAAACGCGCGCGATGAGGCGGTCATTTACGTGGGCCCCACCTCGGTGTCGCTGCTGATCGGCAGCAGTGCCGGCGAGGCCTTTGATCAGGTGGACTACCTGGACCGGCCGCTGCCGCTGGCGCGCGACATTTTCCGCACGGGCGTCATCAGCCGCAGCACCAAGGAGCAGGCGGCGCTTATCTTGCGCGACTTCCTGGCGGCCTGCGGCGAGTATGCGGTGCCGGCGGCGCGGACGCGGCTTTACACCACGAACATCCTGGCCGAGGCCGACAACCACGAGATCTTGCTCAACCGCCTGCAAGTGACGACCGGGCTGGTGCCGCGCCTGATCGATGACGGCGACATGACGCGCCTGATTTACCAGATCGCGCTGCGCCTGCTGAAGAAGCAGCCGACGCTGCGGGAGGCGCGCACCTTTGTCACCCACATCGGTCCCGGCAACACCCGCGCGCTTTTCTTCGATCGCGGCCGTCTCAGCGGCTACTCGAACTACCGGCTCGGCATCTTTCGCGCGCGCGAGGCGGTGTCCGCCTCCGACAGCGAAGGGACAGGCCATCTGACGCATCACCTGGAGGAGCACATCCGCGGGGTGGTGGATCATTTGGCGCAGGATTTCTCGGGCGAGACGATCGATTGTCACGTCGCCATCGGCGCGGAAATCCAGAGCACGGCGCCTTTGATCGGCCAGTCAAAGCACGGCGCCTGCGTGGTGATGGAGAGCGATCTGGAGCGCTTTGCCAAGAAGCTGGCGCGGCTGACACCGGACGCGCTGGTGCGGGAGCTGCACGTGCACTACTCCGGCGGCGAGGGTGTGGTGGCAGCGCTGCAAACCAACCTGGCTTTGGCCCGGCGTTTCGGCGATGAGCAGGTCTGGGTGCCGCAGGGGGACTTCCAGCGCGAACTGATGATGGACCTGATGACCGGCAGCCCGCTGACCAGCACCTTCCAGGCGGAAGTGGTGCAAGCCGCCACCGAAATCGGCTGCCGCTACAAAACCGACCGCCCGCACGCCGATCATGTGGCGGCCACAGCGCGGCAGTTGTTCCGGGAACTGCGCCATCTGCACGGGCTCGATGCCAAGTATGAGCTGCTGCTGCGGGTGGCGGCCATCCTGCACGAAGTGGGCATGTTCATCAGCCCGCGGGAGCACCACAAGCACAGCCTCTACATCCTGCTCAACACCGAGATCTTCGGCCTCAGCAACAACGACCGCCTCCTGGTGGCGCTGCTGGCGCGCTACCATCGCCGTTACAACCCGGCCTCCAATCACCCGCACTTTGCCGATCTGTCGCGCGAGCAGCGCATGATCATCTTCAAGCTGGCGGCGCTGCTGCGCCTGGCGGATGCGCTGGACCGCACGCACACGCAGCGCATCAGCTCCATCCGCCTCAGCCCCGAAGGCGGGGTGCTGCGCCTCCTGACGCAGGGCGCGGCCGACACCACGGTGGAGCAACTGGCCATCAATTCGAAGTGCGATCTTTTCCGCGAAATCTACGGCTATGACATCCTCCTCACGAAATCCTAAACGCGCCGCTGGCAGCGCTCCGGCTCCGATCGGCGAAGAGCACTTCTTCAATCGCGAGCTGAGCTGGCTGGCTTTCAACGAGCGCGTGCTGGAGGAAGCGGAGCGCGCGGATCTGCCGCTGCTGGAGCGGGCCAAGTTCGTGGCGATCACCGCCTCCAATCTCGATGAGTTCTTCATGGTGCGCGTCGGCGCCCTGCAACTCCTCAAGGACAGGCAGCGCCGCGTGCGCGATGCCAGCGGCCTCACCGCCGCGCGGCAGTGGGATCAAATCGAGGAGCGGGTGCGGGTGTTTTTGGAGCGGCAGTACCGCCTGCTCAACCAGGACTTGGTGCCCAAGCTGCGCGAAGCGGGCATCCGGCGCCTCAATCCCTCGGAACTGACACCCGGCCAGCGCACCAGCCTGGAGGAGCATTTTCTGGAGTACGTTTATCCGGTGCTTTCGCCCGTGGCCATCGACGAGGAAAAGGTGGAGAGCGTGACCCTTCCCGCGCTGCAAATCACCCTGCTCTGTCAGGTCCTGACCGAGGCGGAGGAGAGCGGAGCCAAGGAGCAAAGCCGGCTGGTGCTGGTCACCCTGCCCACGCACTTGAACCGGCACATCGCCGTGCCCGAGACGGAAGCGGGGCGCTACTCGTATGTGAACCTCGAGGACGCGGTGGCCCTGTTCCTGCATCACCTGTTTCCCTCCGAGAGCGTCGCCGCCACCGCGTGCTTCCGCGTCAGCCGCAACAGTGACATTGCAGTGGACGATGAAAGCGCCTTCGATCTGGCGAGCGAGATGGCGCTGGTCCTCGACGCGCGCCAAGTGAGTCCGACCATTCGACTGGAGATCGAACAAGGCGCGCCGCGCAACTTGATCACGATGCTGCGCAAGTTGTGCGGCACGCGCACCGCCCAGGTGTTTGAGGTGCCGGGGGAACTGGACTTGCGGTCCTGGTTTGCCATCGCTTCCCTGTCTGGTTTCGATCGCCTGCAAAACGAATCCTGGCTGGCTGGCCAGCGCACCGACCTGGAGGCGGGCGAGGACATCTTCACTGCCCTGCAACGCGGTGACCTGCTGCTGCATCATCCGTTCGACAGCTTCGAGCCGGTGCTCAACCTGGTGGAAACAGCCGCGGCGGATCCTGGCGTGGTTGCCATCAAGATGATCCTTTATCGCACAGCGAAAAACAGCCGCATCATCTCCGCCCTCATCCGCGCGGCCGAAGCCGGCAAACACGTGACCGTGCTGGTCGAGTTGAAGGCGCGTTTCGACGAGGCGCGCAATCTGGAGCGCGCAGGCGACCTGCAGCGCGCGGGCGCGCAGATCATCTACGGCGTGCGCGGTTTGAAAACCCACGCCAAGGTCTGTCTGGTGATGCGTCGCGAAGCGGGCCGCATGATGCGCTACATGCACTTCGGCACCGGCAACTACAATGAGGCCACCGCGCGGCTGTACACGGACATCAGCTACCTGACCTGCCGTCCCTGTTATGGGGCCGATGCCAGCGCCTTTTTCAACACCGTGACCGGGCGCTCCCGCTTCGTGCATTT
>CAZKMS010000151.1:0-13153 GCA_964553805.1 uncultured Verrucomicrobiaceae bacterium | reverse complement strand
TTTCCACCAGCAGGCGCACGACGCAGGACGGCGTGTAGAATTGCCCGCCGTTCTTGCCCTCCGCGCTGGCGAACTGGGTGAGGAAGTATTCGAAGACGCGGCCGAGCAGATCGACGGAGCGGTGGGACGTAGAGGCAGACGTGAGTCTGCCCCCCTTCGGCATCGTCTTCCTTCAGGGCGGACTCACGTCCGCCGCTACGCGGAGCCGCCAGCGCGATCGTGCCGATGAGGTCGATCAGTTCGCCGAGGCGGTGTTTGTCGAGATCGGCGCGACCGTAGTTCTTGTTGAGCGCGCCTTTGAGGCGGGGGTTGTCGCGTTCGAGCGCGTCCATGGCATCGTCCACATCCTTGCCGATGGCCGGCTGCTTGGCACGGCCTTGCAGATGGGACCAGCGGGCCTCCTGCGGCACCCAGAAGATGTTTTCGGCGCGGTATTCGTCCGGGTCTTCGGGGTCGGCTCCGGCATATTCGCCTTCTCCGGCGACCAGCTTGGCGTGGTGCTCCTCGAAGCTGTCGGAAATGTATTTCAGGAAAATGAGACCGAGGACGACGTGTTTGTATTCCGCCGCGTCCATGTTGTTCCGCAGTTTGTCGGCGGCGAGCCAGAGCTTGGCCTCGAAACCGAGGTTTGCTGTCGATTCGGTCTTGGAAGTTGCTTTGCGGGCCATAGTCAGGCGGTGGGTGAGAAGGTGTTGCTCCGGTTGCCTTCGGCTGTTTGCCCTGGTGGGTTGGAAAAGCGTGCGGGGCTATCTCCGCCGCGCTCCGGTTCGGCTTCGCCTCGGCTGTCGACGGCGAGCCAGAACTTGGCATCAAGGGCGGCGCAGCCGCGGAGGTCTGATCGGATGTCGTCGTTGAGGGGCTGGCGTTTGCTGACAATCAGGGCCGGTTCGGGGATGGGTTCCGAGAATGTGAAGTCAGGGGACATGAGGAAAACGGCGCGAGTCGCCATCGCGCCTGCGGGATGGGAAAGGCGGCATCCCCTACCCTAAGCGGCTTTCGTTACGGTTGACAAGTGCCTTGCGTTTGGGGTTGAAGATTGGCTGCCGGGCGGAAGATGCCGGGCGGAAGATGCCGGGCGGAAGATGCCGGGCGGGAGCGGTGGAAGGGGTTCGGTCTGGGAGGCGATGGGTTCGACTTCCCTGGCTGGCTGGGGGGCGGATGGGTGCTGGGGGGCCCATGGGGAGGGCTCGCGGGCCGGTCTGGCTGGGGCGTGGTGCGGCGGAAAGGCGCGGGGGTGGTGGGCAACCCTTGGTTGGTGGGCAGACCCTAGTCATGTGTGATCTGCTTTGCGGGCCAGGACCGGGCTTCCGGCCGGCCAGACGGGCTGACGGTGCCCACAAAGTAATGAATGGTCGCGGGCAATGTTGCCAATGGTTGCTCACATAGTGATGTCTGAGGTGGACCCCGTTCTTCGGCCAGGATTGCGTGAAGTTAAGCTATGGTGATCACGGCTGGGAGTGGTGATTGGTTCGGGGTTCTGCTGGTGCTTTGCAAGGGCTTTCCCGCGTTACGTGGACGTCATGCGGCCTTCTTGATTTCGCGCGGGGTGATGCCTGTTTTGCGCTTCGGGCGATACACTTCCACAGGCGTCTTGTTCTCCAGTGCCGCGTGCGGCCGCCAGGTGTTGTAGTGCTTCATCCAGCGCTCCACGCCGCCTTCCAACTCATGGACCGTGGCGTGCTCGCGCAGATAGATCCCGTAGTCTTGCTGCGCGACCCCATCCGGCAGTCCGCCTTGCGCTGTCGATTTCAGCGAGAAGTGGAACGGCTCCGCCACAAAAGGAGCCAGATTATGCTGGTAGTAGGGCAGGCCCAAAATCAAATTGATCCCGAAGGAGGTTCGTAAAGTGTGCTCGCCCTCTCCACCATTTTGCTTTTCTTCCCGGGCAATCGCTGATTGACTGCGGCGCCAACCACCGCATGACCGTCGCCGCAGCCACTCTCCTCATTGCCAAAGCCCATTGGCGCATGTTCCGGCAGCGGACGCGGCAGAGCCTCAATGAAAACCGCCTGCTGACCCTGACGGTGAGCACTTTCCTGGCGATCTACGGCGTGGCTGCCTACGTGCTGGTGCGCAAGGGACTCGACTTTGTGCAGTCGCTGCCGCTGCTGGGCCCCTTGCTGACGGAGCGCTTGATTTACCTGCTGTTCTTTTTCTTCCTGGTCATGCTGGTGCTCTCCAACGCCACCATCACGGGCATGAGCCTGTTTCGGCGGCGGGACACCGAATGGCAGGTGTCCCTGCCCATCCCGCCGCGCAGCCTGGTGTTGTGGAAGACCATTGAAGGCATGTTTTTGGCTAGCTGGGGCTTGCTGGTGCTGAGCGCGCCCATTCTGCTGGCACTGGGGCGCCTGTTTGACGCGGGGCCGTTGTTTTACTTATGCGGAGCCGCTGGACTGATCTGCCTGGTGACCCTGGCAGCAAACGGCTCCACCTGGATTCTCCTGGCCCTCGTGCGCTGGGCGCGGCCCTGGTGGTGGAAACCCACCGCGGCGGGCATCCTCGCGCTGGTGGGTCTGGCCCTTTACCGCTTCTGGAGCACCGATCCTGAGCAAGCCACCGCCGGCGACATGGTGGCCAACTTGAACGAGGTCCTCAAGCACACTGAAATCTGCATGCATCCCCTGCTGCCAAGCGTCTGGGTCACCGAGGCGCTGACCGCCGCCGGGCGCGGATTGTCGGAGCGCGCGCTGTTTTACAATGCCCTGCTGCTGGCCTACGCGCTGGCTTCGTTCATCGTCACCGCCCTGGCCGCCAGCGCTCTTTTTCCCGATGCCTGGCGGCGTGTGATGACCCACTCCACCGTCGAGTCGGCTGGCGAACGCGAAAAACTGTGGTATGGGCGGCAATCGCCCGCGAAAACGCGCCCTTTTTGGCGCCAGGTTTTCGGCCTGGACCGTCCGGCGGCGGCGCTCATCGAAAAAGACGTCCGCACTTTCCTGCGCGAGCCCGTGCAATGGGGCCAGTGCGCCATGGTCTTTGGCCTGCTGTTTTTTTACGCCTCCAACCTGCGCCGGCTCGGTTACGACCTGCAAAACCCGTTCTGGATCAACCTCATCAGCTACCTGAACCTGGTGGTCTGCGCGCTGGCCCTTTCCACCCTGACCACACGCTTCATTTTCCCGCAGTTCAGCCAGGAGGGCCAGCGCATGTGGATCCTCGGGCTTTCTCCTGTCCCGCTGCACCGCCTGCTTTCCCTCAAACTGCGGCTCAGCGCCAGTGTCATCGCCTTGCTGACCACGTCCCTGGTGGTGATCTCCAGCTCCAGTTTGAACCTGCCGCCTCAGCGCACCCTGTTTTTTGCCGCAGCCATCATCCTGCTCAGTTACGGTCTGACCGCCCTGGCCCTGGCCATCGGCGCCCTGATCCCAAACTTCCGCGAACCCAATCCGGCGCGCATTGTCTCCGGCTTCGGCGGCACGCTTTGTCTGATCGCCTCCTTTCTCTACATTCTCCTCAGCGTGGTGGTGCTGGTGCTGCCATCCTGGTGGCGGTTGCGCAGCGGCAGCATGCCACCGGCCAACATCGCCCCCAGCCCCCTGCCCGACCTGCTGGCTCTGGCCGGAGTCTTTGGCCTGACCCTGCTTTTTGGCGCCATTCCGTTCTCGCTCGCAAAAAAACAAACGAAAAAACTGGAATATTTAAGGTTGCTGTAGTATTTCTGTAGTGGAAATAATTTCCACACAAAAATTATGGCTCGCCGAACCACCGCCCTCATTCAGGACGAAGAAGACAATGTGCTGCGTTTTGAGGATGCGGCGACCTTTTTGGATGCGGCTGACGCGATCGACGATGTCGATCACAAGGTCAAAGCCGCCCAGGAACGCCTGACCCTGCTGCGCCAGCAGCAAGAAGAGATCGAGCGCGAGAAAAAGCACCTGGAAGAGCTGCGCCAGAAACAGGAGCGCTTCGGCAGCGGCAAACGCGACGTCCTGGAAAAGCTCACCCGCAGCACCAGCGGCCTGGACCGCGAACTCTACGAGGCGCAAAAGCTGGTCGAGGAAATCTCCCTGACCCGCGACGCCTTTGCCCGCCACTTGGACGCCCTGCGCAACCTGCAGCCCGAAAAATGGGCGCGTTCGCAGGTTGACCAGGAACTCGACAACGCGCTCGCTGCGATCGAGGATGCCGAAGACGACTACAGCAAGGGTGTGCGCCGCATCAACGCCTGCCGGCGCAGTGAAGCCGCGCTGCTGCAATCCGAACTCGCCATCGATGCGCCTGAGACCGCCGCTTTTGCCGGTGACGACGCCGCCACCTGGATGCGGCGCGGTTTTGCCTTCACCCTGCCGCTCATCGGCGCGCTGCTGGCCACCCTGCTGCTGGCCCGGCTGCTGTTCTGATTTCTCCGCTTTGCCTGCCTGCCAGGCCCCTCCAAGACCACATCACGCCATCCTCCCCGTACCATGGCCAACAAACGCATCCGCTCCCGCCGTCCCCACGCCAAGGAAGACCTCCTCAGCGGACTCGACGCGCCGCCCCCGAAAAAGCGCAAGCTGGTGCGCCAGTCGGATGACTTGAATCGCGAGATTCATCGTCTGGAATGCCTCATTGCCGACGCGCCACGCCTGCAGAAACAGCGCCAGCTTCGCCGCCGCAACACGCTGCCGCCGCCGGACGAGTTTCGTTTCCACAGCCAGCGCAGCGGGCAGGCCGCCGCCCTGCCCTTGCACGCGCGCCAGCTTCAACAAAAGCGCCGCTTGCTGCTGCTGGCGCAACTCGCCCTGGTCTTGCTGGCCACCGCCGCCCTCGCTGGGTGGACCCGTCAGTGGATGCAGTGGTAAGACCACGCGCGGCCTTGTTTGCAGCGAAGATGCATTCGCCTTGCCACAAGGCTTAACCTTTGCTTGCGCCCGCGCCGGTTGTTTGTACTTTGCCGCCCCACCGCGCGCAGGATGCGCGGTTGCCGCCATCCATGAGCAAGCACATCAAACTCTTCATCCCCGGTCCCGTCGAAGTTTCGCCCGCCACGTTTGCCGCCATGTCCCAGCCCATGATCGGGCATCGCAGCAAGGACTTTCAAAACCTCTACGCCGAGATTCAGCCCCAACTGCAAACCCTCTTCGGCACCAAAGGCCTGGTCTATTTGAGCACCTCCTCCGCCTGGGGGGTCATGGAGGGCTCCCTGCGCAATCTCGTCGCCAAAAAAGTGCTGAACTGCTGCTGCGGCGCCTTTTCCGACAAGTGGTTTGACGTCGCCAAACGCTGCGGCAAACAGGCCGAGACCTACCAGGTGGAGTGGGGCCAGCCGATCCTGGCTGAGGAGATCGACAAACGCCTGGCCAGCGGCGAATTCGACGCTCTCACCCTCATCCACAACGAGACCTCCACCGGCGTGCTCAACCCGCTCGCGGACATTGCCGCCCTGAAGGCGAAGTACCCCGGCGTCATGTTCATCGTCGATTCCGTCTCCGGCTTCACCACGGTGCCGCTGAGCTTTGACGAACTGGGCATTGACGTCCTGCTCACCGGCAGCCAGAAGGCCTTTGCCTTGCCGCCCGGGCTGGCGCTCTTCACCGCCTCCGAGGCTGCTTACGCACGCGCCGCCACCCTGGCGGATCGTGGTTACTACTTCGACTTCCTGGAGTTCCGCGCCAACGGCGAGAAGAGCATGACGCCGAGCACGCCCTGCATTTCCCTGATTTACGGCCTGCGCCACAAGCTCGGGGAAATCTTCGCCGAAGGTCTGGACAACCGCTTTGCGCGCCACGCCCGCCTCAATGGCCTCGTGCATGACTGGGTGCGCCGCAACGGCTTCGAATTCTTCGCCCCCGAAGGTTATCGCTCGAAGTCCCTCACCTGTGTCGCCAACAATCGCGAGATTGATGTCGCCAAGCTGAACTCCATCCTCAAGAGCGACCACTCCCTGGTCATCGATGGTGGTTACGGCAAGCTCAAGGGCAAGACCTTCCGCATCTCCAACATGGGGGATGAGACCGATGCCACCATCACCAGTCTGCTCGCCAGCCTGGATGACGCCCTCGCCAAACTCTGAGCGTCCAGGCTGCGAACGCGCCTTGGTTGCGCAACTCCGGCAGCTCCCCTGGGTTGACAGTAAAGTCCGCGCCCAAAAATTCGACTCGCATCGAAACTTGCGGGGCGCGGATTCGCACCCCATGTTTTCGCTCATGAAGCTCCGCAGCCGCTCAAACTGGCGCCCCCTGCTCCTCGCAGCGGGATTGGCCGGCGTCAGTCTCACCGCCCAAGAGCCCGCCAAGCCAGGGCCGCCACCCTCGAGCCAGCCGGCGCCACCGCCGCCGCCCCCCAATTTCGATCGTGACGGCGATCCAGATCATCGCCGGGAGCGGCATTTTGAATGGCGTGGACGCGGCCATGATGGCGACCATCGCGGACCGCCGGGAAGCAAAAGCATGGGCGGCCGCCCGCCGATGTGGGGTGAGGGCTTCGATAAGCTGAGCGACGACCAGAAACGCCGCGTGCGTGAGGCTCTCGGCAAGGCTTGGGGCCGGCCGGCAGTCTCCGCTGCGCGTGAAAAGTTGATGGCCGCGAACGACGAGATGCGCCACGCCATCCAGGAGGCCCTGCTCGAAATCGACCCCGAGATCGCCAAAATCCTCCAGAACATGCGCGGCCCGGATGGTTTTGGCGGACGCGGCGAGCCGCCACCGCGACTGCCGCCGGTCGAAGCGCCAGAGTTTCCTGACGCCGTCGTCGAACGGCTGGAGAACGAGCTGCTCGTCTTTTCCCCGCCAGAGCGGCGGGAGATGGTTCCCGATGTGCATGCCCGCCTGTTGCTGATGCCCGCCATCAAAACGGCGATCGATCATCTCCGCGCCGTTCCCGTGGCGGATCGCCCCCAAGCCATGGAGGACCTGCGCAAAGTCTATCGGGAAGCCGTTTCCCAGGAGTGGCGCCGCCTGCGCGAGGGCGCTGAGAAATCCGACTCCCGTTCGCCTGCGCCGCAAACCGGTGAAAAACCGGCCGAACCGGCTTCGCCAAAGTCAGTCCCCAGCCCGCCCTGAGGCCGGTGTCCTGATGCGGAACAGGGTGTAAGCTTGCTTGCCTCCCGCTGTGGAAGGTGGTTTGGCGGGGGAAAAGAAATACAACTTGCCGTCCTGGCCGAAGGTCAATCCATCCGGCCACAGCAGCCGCGCATCAGTCACCAATGGCCGGCTGGCACGCTCCTTCTCGTCAATCAATATGATGGAGCGCCCTGCCAGGTCGCCGGCGTAAAGGTTGCCTTTCGCATCAATCGCCAAACTCACGCCGGGCGGAACATCTGCGTAGCGCTCCAAGCACTGCGCCAG
This sequence comes from uncultured Verrucomicrobiaceae bacterium, assembly GCA_964553805.1. GTDB lineage: Bacteria > Verrucomicrobiota > Verrucomicrobiia > Verrucomicrobiales > Verrucomicrobiaceae > JAGRPD01. The sequence continues at coordinate 5,885 of CAZKMS010000151.1, read as the reverse complement.
CGCCTGCTCGCTCAGTGCCGCGTCACGCAGCTTTGCCACTTGCACCCGGCTGACAGCCCCGGCCTGCAAACCCGTGAAATAGAGCCAGTCCCCCTTGCGATCGATCGCCAGCGCCTCCACCCCGCGCTTCGGCACACTGGCGGTGCCGTCGATGCGGCGGATCACCCGCCCGCCAAGGGCGCCAGGCGGCAGGATCACCGTTGGGTCCGGCCGCAGAGCGGGATGGCCCTGCAGAATCCGGCGGCTCAGGCCCGTTTGCAGGTCCACCACGATCAAGGCCGCGTCCTCGCCGTTGGCCGGATCCGCCACGTAAGCGAACGGTTCCTCGGGATCGAGCGCCAAATCGCCGCAAAAGGATCCCGTCACCAGTGCCGGTGCCGCCAGGTGAATCACCCGGTGCAAATGACCCTTGTCCAAATTCCAACCCACCAGCTTCGGTGTTAATTCAGAGCGCCGCCCATTGTCGAGCATCCACGCCACACCATGCGAGTTCACCTTGACGGCTTCCAAGGCATCCAGAGGCAAGCTCGACCCGGTGGCTGCCGTGCTCATCACCTGATCGGGGAATGGCACCACCTCGCCGGATTTTTGCAGCCTGACAGCCCGCATCTGCGGCTTTTCGCGCTGATCCAGCGCCAGCAGCCAGTCACCGCCCGGAGCTGCCGTCATCGCCGCTGGAGCCAGGGTGAATTGATACACCTCCTCGACGTCCTCGCTGAGGGTGAATGTGCCCGCCCTTGCTGAGACCGGCAGCATCGCACCCAAGGCAATCCATCTCAGGGCATAGCATCGCAACCGAAAGAGCAGCATGATTTTCTTGGAAGGTTCCAGTATGCGCCAATTTCTTCCGAATGCCAGAAGAAAGCCTTTTAAAAGGCCCGCGCCGGACGATGCCGCAACCATGCAAAGCCAAGGTTGACGCCTCCTTTAACCCCGCGAAACTGCCATCCCCTTTATGGAACTTGTCTCCATCGTTGAAGCCCTGCTCTTTGCCTCCCAGGAACCCCTCAGCCTGGCTCAGATCACTGCTGCCGTGAAAGACACCGCCAAGGACATCCAGCAGGCGGCGGAAGGTGGCGAACCCGCGCCGGATTGGCTGGAGCCCCTGCTGCAAACCGATGAAACCCAGGTTCGCGGCGCCATCGAAACCCTAATCACCCACTACGAAGCCGACAAACGCGCCTTCACCCTCGTCGAGCGCAGCACCGGCTGGCGTTTGTGCGCGCATTCCGACTACGCCGACTGGTGCCGCTCCCTCTATCCCGGCAAAAAACCGCAGCGCCTCAGCCAGCCCGCCCTCGAGACCCTGGCGATCATCGCCTACCGCCAGCCCATCACCAAAGCTGGCGTCGAAGCCGTCCGCGGCGTCTCCATCGATGCCATGGTGCAGCAGCTCATGGATCGCGGCCTGGTCAAGATCGAAGGCCGCGCCGATTTGCCGGGTCGCCCCCTGCTCTATGGCACCACCGACGCCTTTCTCGACCACTTCGCGGTGCGCTCCCTCGATGAACTGCCCAACGCCGGCGAGCTGCGCCGCGTCAAGCTCCCCGAGGCCGAGTCGGAAACCACCGCCGCCGTCCCCGAGGAAAAGCAGCTCTCCTTGGAGCCCGTGGCTGATTCCACTCCACTCGGTTTCGAAGAGCCCGCCAGCAACGCCGCCAACGCCTGACCGCACCCCATGTCCCTGGAACGCGCCCGCGAGCAAATCGACGCCATTGACCGCCAGCTCATCCGCCTGCTCAATGAGCGCGCCGAGCTGGTGCATGCCATCGGCGAGATCAAACGCAAAGACGGCCTCGATGTTTATGTGCCCGGCCGCGAGGAGCAGCTCCTGCGCAAGCTGGCGCAACTGAACCAGGAACAGGGCGGTCATCTCACCGAGAAGGCGGTGCGTTCGATCTACCGCGAGATCATGAGCGCGGCCCTGGCCCTCGAGTCGGGCATGAAAATCGCCTACCTCGGTCCCGCCGGCTCCTGGACCCACCAGGTCGCCATCAACAAGTTCGGCAACAGTGTCGAATACCTGGCCGAAGCCAGCACCGAAGGCGTCTTCGACCGCGTCTCCTCGCGCCAGGCCGACTACGGCGTGCTGCCGATCGAGCACTCCACGGAGGGCGCCGTCCACCACACCCTGGATCACCTGGTGGATTCCAATCTGCAAATCTACGCTGAGATTCTCTGGCGCGCCGAAACCGTGGTCATGGCGCAAAACGACGCGGCGGAAATCGAGGTTGTCCATGGCCACCCGCAAGTCCTGGCACAGTGCCGCCCCTGGCTCATGGAGCGTTTCCCTCACGCGCATCTGGCGGACAGCCCCACCTCGGGCGCAGCGGCAGCGCGCGCCATGGAAGCCCCCAATCAGGCGGCGCTGGGCACTCCGTTGAGCGCGGAGCTGCATCGTCTCAAAATCATCGCCACCTCGCCCGACCGCCTCTCCACCCAGGCCCGCTTCATCGTTCTCGGCAGCCGTTCCGGCGCGCCCTCCGGCAATGACAACTCCATGCTCGTCGTGCATGCTCGCGACCGCGTCGGCGCGCTGCTGGAGATCCTGCAAATCTTCGCCCGGCACGAAGTCAACGTGCGCCAGATTGAGAACCGCCCCGTGCCGGGTGACGAGGCCGGCTCACAGGCGCGCTTCTTTCTCGAAGTCAGCGGCCACCTGCAGGATCCGCCGCTGGCCGCTGCCATCGACACCCTGCGCAGCCAGGACACCCTGGTTCAACCGCTCGGCAGCTATCCCGCCCCCGGCTGGGTGGACGGCAGGTGATTTCCGCATGTTCTCTGGCTCCACTCGCAATAAATCAGCACGAAAGCCGGTAAGAAACTAGCAGCGCAGCCTCCAATCGTTTCGTTCCCTTCATCCCAACCCCAACCATGAACCGCCGTCATTTCCTCACCCGCGCCACCGGCGCGCTTTTCGCTTCAAACGCCGGCCGCGCCGCTGCCGCCAGTCTCGACGAAGACCTGCCGCTGCCGCCAGTGCGCCAGATCACCCACAAACCCGGCTTCCATTGGTTCGGCTACTACGACAAATTGCAGTTTTCGCCGGACGACCGCTACGTGCTGTCCAACCAGGTCGATTTCGAGCATCGCTCCCCCACTCCCGACGACGTCATCCAGGTCGGCATGGTGGATCTTCACGACGGCGACAAGTGGACCGAACTTGGCGTCAGCCGTGCCTGGAACTGGCAGCAAGGCTGCATGCTGCAATGGGTGCCCGGCACCGAGTCCACCGTGATGTGGAACGATCGCGAGGACGACCGCTTCGTCTGCCACCTGCTCGACGTCAAGACCGGCAAAAAACGCACCCTGCCCCGTGCTCTGTACGCCCTCAGTGCCGATGGCAAATGGGGCATCTCCACCGACTTCCGCCGTTTGAACGACACCCGTCCGGGCTACGGTTACAATGGCATTCCCGACCCCAACGCGGGCGTGCTCGCGCCGGCTGATTCCGGCCTCTGGCGTGTCAACTTGGAGACCGGTGAGGAGCAGCTCGTCTTCAGCATGGAGCAGGCCGCCGCCATCCCCTACACCGGCGCGCCCGCCGGTTTCAGCGCCAACGCCAAGCACTGGTTCAACCACCTGTTGTTCTCACCGGACAGCTCCCGTTTCATTTTCCTTCACCGCTGGAAAGGGGAAGGCGACAAGACCTTCGTCACCCGCCTCTTCACCATCAACGCCGACGGCAGCGAGCCCTACATCCTCGACCCGCTCGGCCGCACCTCGCACTTCGTGTGGCGGGATCCGCAGCACGTCTTTGCCTGGGCCTTTCATCCCAGCCATGGCGACCGCTTCTACCTGTTTCGAGACAAGACTGACCAAGTCGAAGTCGTCGGCAAAGACAAGATGCCCAAAAACGGCCACAACACCTACCTGCCGCACACGAACCACGAGTGGGTGCTCAATGACACCTACCCGGACGACAAACGCCTGCAGCATCCCTACCTCTACCACCTGCCCAGCGACCGCCGTGTCGCCCTCGGCCACTTCTACAGCCCGGCTTTTTACACCGGGGAATGGCGCTGCGACAACCACCCGCGCGCCAGCAACAACGGCCGTCTCGTTTGCATCGACTCACCGCACCACAGCGGCCGCCAGCTCTACCTCATCGATGTCAGCGGCATCGTCGATGCCTGAGCGGAACCGATGGTGTTGAACCACGAATGGACACGAAATGGCACCAATGCAGGTAGCAAAGCCCGTGATTTCAGCCTAACTCTGGGCTCGTGAATGAGGAAAGCAGTGCTGGAGCGGATTTGCCTGGCAGAGTTGCAACTCAACTTTTGAGCGGAGGACTTGAGATGCCAGGCAGCAGACGGTAGAAAAATGCCACAACCCACCAGTGCGACGGCTCATGTCTGCTGTCTGGTACGTCTGATAATCTGCTGTCTTTGGGCGCCAGCAGCGCTTGAAGCACACTCCTTTTCTTGATTTTCCGCCTTCCTTATCTCCGTTTTTAGGTTACCCCACCGTCGTCACCCGGGGACGGGACACTCAGCAGGCCGGCGCATCCGGCTTTGCTGCCTCCCTGATTCGTGTTCCTTCGCGTCCCTTCGTGATTTCTTCCTGCATGGCCACGGTTGGGGAGCCTGTCCGGCCAATGCTGTAGCCCGCCTCTGTGGGGCGTGTGCTGGCGCCGGCCTCCAGCCAGGCATGTCAGAGCCGCATTTTCCGCGGTTGCGATCAATGAGGCGCGGCAGTCAATTTACCATTTTATTGATTATTTATTATATTTAAGCCATGATGTTTTATTTTTTGGGGCGCAAAAAGCATTTTAGGCTTGTCTTGTTGCATGCATTTTTGATTTAATCACAAAAATGCGGATTTTAAACCGCCACCGAATGATCTCTCTTCGGCGCCTGGCGGGTTCGCAAAACCAACCATGGTGTTATGAGCAGGAAAAAGAATTCCCCATCCGCCTCTCAGCTTGGCGTTCGTACCCGGAGCAGTGAACTGAGTGATCCCGATCCGACTCCGTTAACCCAGGCTTCCAGCCTGCCCCTCGTCCATCTCCAATACGGCTTCGATGCCAGCAGTTGTCCTTCGCTGCGCTCACGACCTGCCAAATGGCTTCGCATTGAGGACACCGCTAACGCGGTAAAGCAGTGCCGCACTTGGCGGGATGATTTGGTTGCCCCAAGTTCCGCTCAACAGGACAAGCACTACCGGTACGATAGCCTTAGCCAAGTGGTGGCAGAAGATCGCGGTGACATCAATGTCAACCGCACGGCAATAGCTGGCATTCCCGCCAGCGGCAGCCGATGGGATTATGACGAGACGGGCAATTGTCCGTCGCTGCGCTCACGACCCGCCAAAAGGCTTTGCATGAAGGACGCCGCTGTCGCGGCAAAGCGGTGGTTGCTGGAAATCAGTGGCGGCGCTTTCCAACCGCTGGTACGAGTGGACCGCGCCGGGAGGATGCTGGAGCTGCCCCCCGTAGCTCAGGCTTCCAGCCTGAGTGTTGGCGCGGGCGTCTCGCCCGCTTTGGACTGGGATGAAACCTTCGAGCTGGTGTGGGACGCCTGGAGCCGCATCGTCGAAGTCAAGCAGGGCGGCGACAGCATCGCCAGATACGGCTACGACGGCCTCACCCGCCGCATCACCCGCGAAACCGGCGGCGATCTCATCCACACCTATTACAGCGACCAATGGCGCCCCCTGGAAGACCGCGTCACCGACGCGGAGACACCGGGCACGCCAACGCTGCAAGCGCACTACCTGTGGGGCGCCCGTCACCGCGACGACCTCGTGCGCCGCGACCGCGCCACCACCACGCCCGGCACCTTTGATGAAACGCGCTACGTGCTGATGGATTACTTCAGCCCGGCGGCGATCACCGACGCCAGCGGCACGGTGACGGAGCGCTACGCGTTCAGCGCCTTCGG